>CAZIEC010000027.1:0-21034 GCA_964538145.1 uncultured archaeon | reverse complement strand
TTATTTCCCCAGTTTTATCTTTTAGTTTAAATCCTCAGAATGAACTTATTCATGCAAGGATTTTTGATAATGTAATAACTTTAAAAATAATAAATAATGAGTATTCGAAAAATTTAAATAGTTGAAATTTTCATTAGAGGATTTAACATTGAACCATGAGTTTTACAAGTGAACATAAATAATGTTTAAAATTTATTGATCTAGGATTATTAATAATTATTAGCTCCTAATTAGAATCTAACAACATGAAGAAATAGATAAAACATCATCCCATTTAAATCATCATGATTGATATTTTTTAAATTTGGAAAAAATAATAAATATAAATGTTCCAGAAAAGATTCTTTATATAAATATGAAAAAAGGTGTCTGAAATTAATCTTGTAAATCATGAATTCCCTCTTAAAAGATCAACATCTAATAATATGGTAAGAGAGGCAAAAATCCTCACGATTGCTAGATTAGCAAAAATGTTGGTTGATCTATTTGGTTTGGATGAACCTTTTCTTAAAGTCAAGAAACATTTTAATGAAGAAATTGAAATGTATTTAAAAGACTTGGATGGATATATCACGTTTGTATTGTCAAAAAATAGAGAAAACTTTGAATGTTTTGTTGGAAGAGCAAAAAATCCAAAAGCAAGGTTGATCATAAATGTCAAGGAAGAATTTATCTTGAAATTATTAAGTGATATAATCCGTCTGAGAGGCAATTTATTGAGCTTGATTAAGTTATTAAAATATTTAATTATTGGTAAGGTTAAAATTAAAGGTTCGATAAATTCAGCCATCAAATTTGTTAAATGTATAATGATTGGAAAAAATGAAATATATAAAAAATAATATTTTGGAGGTATTTTGTTGTCTTTAAGTAATGACCCCTTTCTGTTAATGAGTAACTCGATTTCAAATAAAAAAACTAAAGAATGGGCAGAATCCGGAAAAAAAGTCGCGGGATATTATTGCACGTATGTTCCCGAAGAATTGCTTCACGCAGCTGGATTCTTACCTTTTAGAATAAGGTCGACTGGAGCTAAAGATACAGATTTGGCGGATGTCTACATGGTGAGATTCACCTGCTCCTTCGTGAGGGCTTCATTGAACTTAGCATTAAAAGGATATTATGATTTTTTGGATTGTTTTGTAGTATGTAACAGCTGTGATCATTCAAGGAGAATGTTTGAGCTTTTTGATTTAAAAGTTTTTAATAGAGACGATTTCAAGAAAGATGTAAAAAAGTATTACATTTCTGTCCCACATGTTATTACAAATGTTGGATTTGATTGGTATTTAGGAGAAATAATTGCTTTTAAAAAAAGAATGGAAAAAGATTTCAAGATTAAAATAGAAGATAATGATTTAATTAACGCCATTCAAATTTATAACAAAAATCGAGAATTTCTTAGGAAAATTCATCAATATAGATTAACCAAGGAACCAAAATTGACTGGAACAGATTTCTTAAAGATTGTAATGGCAAATGCATCCGTTCCTAAGAATTATGCAAATCAAGAGCTTGAACGCGTTTTGGAAATATTAAAAGATAGCCCCGGAATTGGTGTTCAGGGTAAAAAAAGATTGATGTTGGTAGGGAGCGTGATAGATAATGTTGAGTTTGTTGAATTAATTGAAAAATCTGGTGCCATGGTAATTTCAGACTTCTTATGTTTTGGGTTGCGAGCTTGTTCTGATGATATAAATTTTGATGATAACGAATCTGCTTTAACCAGTATCGCAAGACGGACGTATTTTAGAACATCTTGTCCCAGAATGATGAATGATCATGAACGAAGGCTTCAAGATTTATTAAATGAGATAAAAAATTCTAAAATCGATGGCGTGATCCTACAGAGAATTAATAATTGTGATTTACATGGTTGCGATAACATGCTTTACATGCACGAATTAAAGGAGCTCGGAATACCCGTTCTAAATATCGATAGAGAATGGTATCAATCCGATTATACACGCTTACAAACCAGAATAGAAGCATTCATCGAAATGCTTGAAAAATGAATATAATAGAAATTAAATCGATGTATGAGAAAATCATCATGAATATTAAAATAAAAAAACCAGAAGATCGCGTTATTCCTTATCAAATGTTATTGGAAGCGATATCGACCACTAAAGAATTAGTGGAACGAATTTTACCAGAAAATGGAATTCCATCTCTAAGAATTGGATTGAATGAAATTGAGTCCGGTCTTGAAAAATATTTAGAAAGGGCAAGAGAAGATTTGCCAGTTGTAGGGTATCACTTTTCATTGCCAGCGGAATTCTTGTCTTGTTATGATTGCGTTCCAGTTTGCATTGAAGGCACGTCCTATTTTCTAGCAGCCCTCCTTTATGGTGGCGTTGAAAAATATTATGATAAAGCTAATAACTGGGGTCATCCATTTCACACGTGCACGAGCCAGAAAGGAGTGTTAGGAATGACTTTAGACGACCTTTTCAAATTTGATGCCCTCATAACGCCCACAGCTCCTTGTAACTCAACTTGTAGCTCATATCCTTTTTTCCAGCATTTTAAAAACTTTCCACTCATTATTGCGGATATGCCCTACATTAGGGAAGATAAGAGTTATGTTTATTTTGGAGAACAATTACAAAACGCTATTTATGAGTTAGGTAAGGTTCTTGATCAGGAACCAGATTTTAAAAAATTGAGAGATGCTATAAAACTTGAAAACAAGGTTTTAGAAGTGAAATTAGAAATTTTCGATCTAATAAAAGCGATCCCCAGTCCTATTGAAAATATTTACAACCCAGTTTCATGTGCTACATCAGTTTTCCTTTCCGGAATGCAAGAAAATCTCTCTTTTTATGAAAAGATGTTAGAGATCGCCAAAAAGAGATACAAGAATGGAGAACACCACGGTGGTCTGGAAAAAATCAGGTCTATTTGGCCTTACATGACTACATTCTTTGATATTTCACTATGCGAATGGTTAGACAGAAATCTAGGGATGTCGATACTTTTTGATATTTTTAATTACAATTTTTTCGAACCAATAAATACAAGTGCAAATCTTGACCAATTATTCATTGAAATGGCTCAGAAAACAATGAATTTTCCAATGACAAAACAATCAACTCAATTTTATTACCCTTTCATTGATGATTGCGTCAATTTAGCTCGTGAATTCAGTGCTGATTGCTTTATTTATACTCAGAGTTTAGCTTGCAAGCAATTTGGTTCCATTCCTAAGATCTTAAGAGATGCATTAAAAGAGGAAGTGGGCATTCCTACTCTTATCATTGAATTTGATGTAGGTGATGCGAGAATGACTTCTCTAAAAACCTTTAAAGAAAAAATTAGCATGTTTGTTCAAACTTTGATTTAAACTTGATGTGAATTAAATAAAAAAAGTTTTTTCTTTCAATACCTCTCTTTATCTTACCAATCGATTTTTTCTCCAAAATGTTTTATGGGCCAAATCCAATATCCTTCTTTTTCAATGACACCCTTTGCCTTTAATTCTTCTGCTAATCTTTTTCTTGCTTTAGAAATCACATTTTTAGGGTCATAAAGGATTATTCCTTCCTTAAGAATGCTCATTATGAAACTTGATTTATTTTTAATTAAACCTTGAAATTCCTTTTCTGTTATCCAAATTGAATCAAACCCAAGAAGCGTTAATCCCATTAATTCAATTTCTTCATCCGTTCTTTTTCGATGGTTTTTAGGTAATTCATTATCTTTAAAAATAACAAGAATATCTATATCACTGATTTTTTCAGAATCATTCGTTTCAATACCTCTCGCTAAAGAACCAAACAATATAATACCTTTGATCTGCTTTTTTATTGTAAATAACTTTTCAAGATATTCTTGTAAAGATTCATGAAAATACTTATCTTTAATAAAACCTAAATCTATATCCATTTGGATAGTTCCTCCTAAAATTTTTTAAATTCTTAAAGCCCTTTTTAATTTTCTATTTTCATTTTATAAATTTTTTTTAAAAGGATCATAATTGATTCATAATTTTAAACACATATGGATTTGTTTACTCTTGAAGCAATTGAGTCAAATATGGATTTGGCATCATTAGAAGAATATGTATAGGGACAAACATCAGTAGAGAAATGTTCTACCATATAATGTAAGTGTGAATAATATCCTGAATAGAGTAATGTTGCTATTTCAGTTCCAATATCTACTCTCTGAAGAAATGAGACCTTAATCAAATTTCGCTGCAAAGTATTATTTATTGTATCATTGCCAAGGAAGTTTGGTTCGAGTACTAATTTCACGCTCCAGCCCCAATTAATTTGGATTCTAATGTCAAAAAGAATGTTTTGAATAACAGAATGTTCGTTCTTTCTTTCAGTTATTTCTACAACTGTACCTTTAGCTGGTGATATTATGGTAACTGATGTATTTATAACTAGATCGATTCCATTATGGTGGGTGCCAGGTCCACTCCAATTTGGAATGCCATAGGATGAGATTGAAATAATATTGTCATGTTCTAAAATTGGAAATTCTAAACTTGGTTCTTCAAAAGTAGGAGGGACTCCTAATATTAATGCAAATGTTAAAAAGCCTCCTCCAATAATTAGAGGAATCAAGATTAAAAGTGACTTTTTTCTTGATATAGACATTTTTTTACTTTTTTATTTAATAATAATTAATTTTTAATCATGATTAAAATTTTATTAAAAAATAAATCTTATTTTCTTAAATGAAACAATATATTAAGATAAAATTAAACTCTTTTATAAGATTTTAAAATATAAAATAAATTTTTTCATTTTAACAAAAACTCATAAAAACTATGATAAAATTTAAAATTACTTGTTTTAAGCGTTTTTAAAAATATTCTAATTATATTTTTATAAATTTTCTTTTATTATGGAATCATGAAAAAGAAAATTATAATATTAATATTAACCATTTTCATCATTCTAAGTGGTCTTTCTGGTTTCTTGATTTACTATTTTGTTTTTAAAGGATATCTCCCAGAATGCACTTCTACACCCTTTACTAGTTATCCCGTTGAAATGGAAAAGATTTCTAATATTGTTCCTTTAGGAAACCTTAATCCTCCAGGTCATACTTTTCCAACGGATCACATGTACTTTTTTACAGATACAAATAAATATCCCGGTGGATTTAATGTCTATGCTCCTGGAGATATAATAATAGAAGGAATAAGTAAAGTAAAGTGCGATCCTCCACAAGATTCCATTAGTGAAGATTATTCGATTGATTTTGCAGTTTGTAAATATGTTTGGGGTCGTTTTGGTCACGTTAATAATCTAAGTTCTTATATTACTAATATAATTGGAGAATTTGGTGAAATATATGGAGATACAGTTTACTCTTGGCAAGTAGCAGGAAGAAATTATACTTCTTATTATAAACATGTAAATATTCAAGTTCAAGCAGGCACACTACTTGGAATTGCGGGAAAAGGGGGCGGCTTTGATTTTTGGCTTAAGGATGATCGAGTACAACTATCATGGGTCAATCAAGAATGGACGCAAGAATTTCAACATACAGTATGTCCCTTAAATTATTTTGTTGGTGACCTAAAAGAAAACATGTTTGCAATGTTAAAATCTTGGGATAATAAATCTGTATTTCCAGCAAATTATTGCGGTAGGATTGATTTTGATGTTGCAGATACTGCTCAAGGCATTTGGACAAGGGAAGATTACATTAATAGAGCAGAAGATTATGGATTAAGTTTAGTATACCATAATTTTAACGCTTCAATGGGGGCAATCTCCATTGGATATGCTGGAAATTCTTCTTGGGATTCAAACGTATATACTTTTACTCCAATGGAAGATGGATTTAGAAATAGAAAGTTTGATGAAGTAACTTATGATGGAAACGTGTATTATTACTTTTGTAGAGAATTTCGTATCGGAACTACATATACTAAAGTTATTTTAATAAAAATGACAGGCAACAGGAGCTTGCGATTGCAATTCATAGATAATAATGGAAATCCATTACCAAGCGACCCTCGATCGTTATGGAATGAAGCACTTTCAATATTGTATGTTCGATAATAAATTTAAGAAATAATTAATGGTTTTTTTTAAAGAAGTTAATAAAAGCCAAATTTTAAAATTTATTTTATTCTTCTTTTACTAGGAAGTATGACATCTATGAAAGAATGGCTAGAAAATGAAGCAATTAATATTTTAAAAAATTTTGGACTAAAAAAAGGCCAAATTGTCGTGGATTTTGGATGTGGTAAGGGGATTTATTCCATAATAGCAGCAAAAATAGTAGGCAATGCCGGAAAGGTTTATGCTTTAGATTCTGATGAAGAAGGATTATTAAATGAATTATATGAAAATATAGAAAAAGAAAATATAAAAAATATAGAAATCATTAAAACAACCGGAGAAATTAGAATCCCTTTAGAAAATGATTCTGTAGATTTTGTATTAATTTATGATGTCGTCCATTTATTAAATAACGATGAAAGAATTAAATTATTTAAAGAAATTTCGCGTGTGTTAAAAAATGAAGGTATTGTTTCTTATCATGCCACGCATTTAGGAGGAAAATATGATGTAAACTTGGAGCAGGTTCACGAATTAATGAAAAGAGAAAAACTATACCTGATTCAAAAATTTCAAGTTAAAATGTTTCATTGGGCTTGGATAGAAGACTCCATTGTTTTTAATTATAAAAAATTAGAAAAATGAAAGGTGTTTATGGCTAGGATCATCATACTTTCATTTTTCAATAAATAAAAAAAGAATTTAAAAAAAGTTTATTAAAAAGTGTTCTAAATGATTATTTCTTTTCAAGATTTTAATTCAAAAGTTCCATTTAGGGCTAAATAATCATCGGCGAATTCTTTACTCTTAAAATTCAATCTTGGGGTATTGCCATGCAAATTTACATTAAAGAAATAATTAGTAAACTTATTTTTGGTTCCAATGCTATAAATGAAGATAAAAACTCCCACGCTTAATATGATCAATCCGCCAAATCCACCTTCCTCAAATTCAATAACCCCGAGCAGAATGCCTCCAATTATCATTAAAAGAAGCCCTATTAATAAATAAATCATGAATTTTTGTTTTGCCTTTTTATAACACTTCTTACATAGAAATAAATCCACATCCATCCAAAAATATGAAGATGTATTCGGTCCTTGAGCAGCTCTATTTTTTGGATCATTTTTTTATAGCGATATGTAAATTCCTTTAATTCATTAGGATTTTTTTCACCGCACGATACGCAACTTCTTGGCCATTTAATTATGGTTAATAAAACATTTAATCTTTTAAAAATAATGTGAAGATAAATTATAAATTTAGTAGATTTAATTATTTTATCTTATTTGGTAAATTTTTTCCAAAAAATTGATGTAATCATTTATTTATTTTTTCCATTGACATTGTTTTTTGTAATTTTTTGCTGATAAACATTATAGGAAAAAATATTTTAAATGAAGGATAATTTTTCATTTCTACTTTTCAAATAGTTATTTTTTTAATGGATTTTCAATTTTATACCCATGATTTTTTAATTATATAAATAAAGGAAAAATTAATATCAATTTATTTAAGGGGAATGTGTACATGAAAGATAAACCCAATATATTGATGCTTTTTTATGACCACCAAGCATTTTATGGGCATGGTGAAATGGTAGGTGGACCAAAAATCCTTAGACCTAATTTTGAGAAACTAGCATCTCAAGGAATTAAGTT
Organism: uncultured archaeon; assembly: GCA_964538145.1. Classification (GTDB taxonomy): domain Archaea; phylum Asgardarchaeota; class Lokiarchaeia; order Sigyniarchaeales; family SOKP01; genus SOKP01. Next base: position 13,341 of record CAZIEC010000027.1, on the reverse strand, counting down.
CACGAGGGCTTATACTTGTTGCCCGTTGTGTGGTCCTGCTAGGAGGTCCATTTTAACAGGACTTTTTCCACATAATCATGGCGAAATTAAAAATGATACCAATGCTAAATATAAACACGAGATATATCTGAATAAATTAGCCAAGATTGGATATAAGAATTATTATTATGGCAAGTGGCATGCCGGAAGAGGCTCTGCGTTAGATTTTAATTGCGAAGGTTTTTCTCATTACGGTTATGGCAATCCTTATAATAAACCTGAGTACAAGGAATATTTAAAGAAAAACAATTTACCTTTTCTTCAAGCAAGAATTACGCATAGTTTTCTAGATCCAGAAGGTTCTTATACAAAAACTCAAAAAAACCAGATAGGACAACTACATTCACCTAATTTTCGAAATTGCACGGAATTTGTAGCAGGAATAATGACCACTCCAAAAGAAACGCATGAATCGTTCTTTTTAGCAAGTTTAGCTAAAGAAAAATTGAAAGAAATATCAGAAAATAATAAACTACAACCATTTCACATGCGCGTGGATTTTTGGGGGCCTCATCATGCATATTTTGCAACTCAAGAGTTTTTAGATTTATATGACCCAAAAAAGATACCAGAGTTGCCCAGTTTTAATGAAGATTTAAAAAATAAGCCTGCAATTTACAAGAAAGATATTGGTTATGGCATAAGTAAAAATAAAGAATTGATTTTACCAAACCCAAAACCTTGGGAAGAATGGCAGGAAATTTTAGCACTGAATTATGCCCAACAAACATTAATGGATGAAGCAGCTGGAACAATATTACAAGCATTAGAAGATTTTGGACTTTATGAGAATACAATTGTCGTGTGGACCACAGATCATGGTGATGCTGTTGCTTGTCATGGCGGACATTTTGATAAAGATGCATACATGCCTGAAGAAATGGTAAGAATACCGATGGCAATTAGATATCCCGGAGTAATCGAGCCAGAACAAGTTTCTGAGAAGCTAGTTAGTAATCTAGATTTAAGTCCCACATTTTTAGATGCCGCGGGATCCTCTTTTAATGAGCAAGTAGATGGAGAAAGTTTGTTGCCAATATGTTTAGATAAAGATGCTAATTGGAGAGATGATTTAATGTGCGAGACCCACGGACATTATACAACTCATTTAGGTCGCCTGATAGTGACTCAACGATATAAATATATTTATAATGAAGAAGATATGGATGAGCTATATGATTTAGAAAAAGACCCTTTCGAACTCAATAATCTAATTTCTAATGAAAGCTATTCAGATGTACGTAATGATATGAAGCAGCGACTCAAAACTTGGCGCCAGAAAACGAGTGATAATGTCACCAAAAGCATGATTAAGGGAAGAAGATTAGTCTTTCCAAAAAAATAATTTTTTTAAACTTACCATACTTTAATTCTTAAAAATTAAACATTCTTTATCTTAAAAGATGAGAGAAGATTTAAAAGAATTAACCAAGGAACAATTGCTTGATTATATCGAAGATATATCAAAGAATTGGTTAGCTATTGATGGAACTTGGTTTCAAGCAGTTGAAAGAGAATTTGGGCTGGAGAAAGCAATTGATTTAGATGTAGAGCAATGGAAAAGATTTACTGTAATTGAGGCAAATAGGATAAAAAAAAGGTTCAAAATTCCTGAAAATGGTGGTATTCCAGCATTAATTAAAGCATTAAAATTTCGGGTTTATTCCAATATAAATAAGCAAGAAATCGTAGAAATATCGGATAAAAGATGTGTTTTTAGGATGAACAATTGCCGCGTGCAATTCGCCCGAAAACAAAGAGGTTTACCAGATTTTCCATGCAAGAGAGTTGGTATTGTAGAATATAGTGGATTTGCCAAAACTATTGATCCTAGAATTAAAACAAGATGCATTTGCTGTCCTCCTGATGAACATCCAGAAGAATATTATTGTGCCTGGGAATTTACAATTGAAAATGAATAAGACTTTCAATTTTTTGTAAATGAGATAATTTTATATTTAATATATATTCTAATTTTAAATATAAACTAAAAAAAATTTAATAAGTGAAATTTAAATGTTTGATCCATCCCATTGTAAGGAATGTGAAAATGTTGATTGTTTGATGCGTTGTCAATGGATTGAATTCCAGAGCGTTGATGAAGCAAGAGAAGAAAAAGAAAAGCTATTAAAAGGTGAAAATTCAAGAGTTCTGTCCGAATGCGTGACTTGTTTTGCTTGTGATGAATATTGTCCATACGGCTCACATCCATTTGACTTGATAACTGAATTGCAAGAAAAATATAATTCATTAAATATTAATCCCGCCGTGTTAGAAAATACTATTAAAAGATTTGCCCCTCATGATGAAGTTAGATTTAAAGAAATAGATCCTTCAAAACCAGTGCTAAACAAGTGTGCTTTTGGTAAGATTAATGCAGAACGCATGAAAGGAAGATTATTTGACAATTTGCAATACGTAAGTGGGTTAGACTTTTTCTGCAATTTAATGTACCATCATTATGGTAGGGACTCAGTCATTCGAGAAAGGGCTCCAATCATACTTGAAAACATTAAAAAGCAAGGAATAAAGGAGATGATATGCTATCATGATGAGTGTTATGGCTTTTATGCTTCTTATTGTCCTCGCAATAACATCGAACTTCCAGAAGGATTCAAACCAATACACATTTACGAATATCTCTATAATTACTTGAAAGAGCACGAATCAGAAATAAAGAAATTAAACATGAAAATTGCTTATCAAAGGTCATGTTCTAATCGATTCATTCCAGAAGTGGATAAATGGGTAGATAAGATATGCGAATTGATTGGAGTCGAAAGAGTTCCTCGCAAGTATGACCGAGAAAATCAAATGTGTTGTGCTGGAATTTTTGCTACAATTGGTAAGAAACAAATGATGAGGAAAGCACAAAAAGAAAATGTTGCCGATATGATTGAGCACGGCGCAGAAGCTTGCGTGTATAATTGTCCAATGTGCATGGAAAGCATCGGAAATTTAGTAGCAAGAAAAGGTCTGAAAAACTATCTATTAAGTGATCTTTGTAGAATGGCTTTAGGAGAAGAGCTAGATTATTAATGTCGAGTATTCAAAATTCTAATCATATAATAAAATCAAATTTAATGGTTTAAAATTTAAACTTTCTTTTACTTTTTCTTATTTTAATCACTTTTAATCTAAGGATAATAAATTAAGAATTCTTATCATACTTTACAATCTAAGAATTAGAAAATAAAATTTTTAATTGAATAAGCATAAAAAAACCTAAAGATATAAGTATAAAAGAAAAATGTGGTAATGATGTCTGAAGAAGAAATTAGAACTCTAATAAGTGATAAGAAAGATGAGATCACTAGAATAGAAGAGGATGCTACTAAAAAAGAAGCAGGAGCGGAAAAGAAAATTGAAGGTGAATGGGATGATAAAATACACGAGACAAAGGAAAAATTGGATAAGGCGGAAGTTGATTTGAAAGAAGCAATAGAAAAAGCAAATGAATGGGTTAAGAAGAGAGACAAATTGTTATCAGAAGTCAAGTCTCTAAGAACAAAATATGATAAATATTTAAAGGGAAAAGAAAGAGCTTTAAAGAAATTGTTAAATGACATTGACCGGGAAAAGAAGACAAAAATAAGGGCAATAGAAAAAGAAATAAGAGCACTTGAAAAAAAATTGGAGAAATTAGAGGAAGAAAAATTAAAGCAACAGCAAATAACTGAATAAATAATCTCTTCTCGTTAAAATTTTTTTATTACTTTTAAATTTTAAAAATGGTAATATATTTTTTAGCCTTCAAGGAATTTGCCCATTATAAAAAAAATATTACAGAACCAATTTCAAAACTTTTTCCGGATTTTTTTCATGATATTAGAATTAAAAAGAAAGTATTACCAGTAAGTTGGAAATATTGTGAAAATTTTATTTTAAGGAATCCGAGTTTTAATCAAGAACATCCTTCTTGCATGCTTATTTTAGGAATGCATGAAAGGGAATGGCTTTCTTTAGAAATAAATTCTCTTAATTTTTACTTTGGCAAGGATATTAATGGAATATTTAAATTTGGGAGAATATTTAAAAAAGCTCCCATTCTAATTAAAACTAACGTTGGTTTTAACTCTTTTTTTAGAAATTCAATTTTAAGTAAAGTTTTAAAGGTTTCAATTTATCCAGGAATTTACTTATGCAATTTTGTATATTATTTATCTCTATATAGTTTTGCCTCTAAATTTCCAATAATCTTAATTCATGTTCCCAAAAAGGTAAATCTTAATCAAGTCATTGAGATAATAAAATTAATTTTAATAAGGTTATTAAAATGTGAAGTGAACAAAAAAAAATTTTAGCTCCATGCAATCAAACATTTAAGGGTAATCGCATTCCAACTTCCTGTAGCTCTCTTGCTGGAATATCCTTTTGAATTTTTATTTCATCAAATAACCAAGAAAGAAGGCGCATTTTTGCATTATGCATCTCTAATTCTTCATCAAATAATTCAAGATCGAACATTTTTTTTATTAAGTAATTTTTCTTATTAATGCTCTAAGTTAAATAATTAACTATATTTAGAAAATTGATGGATTTTTAACATTATAATATTAATGTGATATGTCGATTATAAAATTATTAAAAAAGAGAAAAATAACCAATTACATGTTTTAATTTAAATATCATAATATTGAATTCATTCTATTCTTAATTCTTCTATATTAGGAGTAGTTATCTTTATTACGCCGCTTTTAATTAGTTTGTCGTTAATTCTTTTTCTTGTTTTCTCAAGATGTTTCTCGTATAAATATTGAGGAACAGCAAATAAACCCGTAAGTATGAAAGGCAAAAAAAGCAATATGACGGGTGTTAATAACGCAGGATCTCCTGGTGGCAAGTTATTTATTATATAAGCAAACGTGCGAAATGTTAATATGAAATATCCTTGGATTGTTGCAATTCCTGTATAAATTAATAAAATATTGATATACAGATTTTGAATTCCCTCTAAAACGGGTGTTCGCCTTTGATCATGAAAAGAACGATATAAAACTAAGCCTATATCCTCCAAGTACCAAGTTGGTATGAAAAGGAACAAGCAAAGTCCAATTATTAGAAAAGTTCCAAAAAAAACCGCTTCAGCATAATGTAATTCGGATAAAACCCCCTCAAGAGCACGACCTCTAAAAAATGATCCAAGTCCGGCTTGAACCAAAATACTACTAGTGGAAAAAGCAAATAAGCTCACCAAAAGAGCTCTATAAATCATCCTGCTAACTTTAATGTCCGCATTTTTTTCTATAATGCAATAAATAGGTTTTTCTCTAAAAATGAATGTAAATTTATTAAACTTGTAAAGACTTTTAATAAACGCAGGAGCAATCAATTTGAGTAGATAATAAATCAATATAGGCAAGATAAATAACACGAGAATATCAGTATACATCGGTCCAGGAATTACTGGCACGAATTCCTTAATATATTCAATCGGTAAAATGTTTGATGATACACCCATTAAAACTAAAAAACTCAAAATGATGAAACTAATGAATAAACTCATTGCTAATATAAAATTAATTAACAATATCCTAAACTTCTTTTTCACAAAAATAACCTCAAAATTTAGTTTATCGCTTGTATTGTTTTTCTATTTTATCAATCTCATAGGCAAGCGAATCAATTGGTTCTCCTTCAATTACCTTCTCTAACTTTTCTACTAATTCGTGAGGAAACATTTCTATTTCAGCAATTTCATCCTTAAATTGCTTGAAACGCTCGGTTAAACTATATTCCGAAACACTCCTCTTAGTATCAAATTCATCCAAGATGGCTTTAATGTATGCATCAACCAATTCATTCATTATTTTATCTTTAAGATTTTGTACCTCAGATTTGGCATCTTCCACAATATGATCATATTTTTTATTAACTTCAGCAAGTTCTTTTTCTCTTTCCACTTCAATCTCTTTAAGTCTAGGCTCTAATTCTTCTTCCTTTGCCTTTAATTCCTCGATTTTAGATTTAATATCTTCTAACATAATAAAATCTTAATATTAAAGATATTTAAAAATTTATCTTCAAGAAGTTAAAAATGAGTGCTTAAATTAATATTTAAAAAAAAATTATTCAATAATGACGTGAAATTCATACTCTAACTTACTTTTTACCGAATTACCTAAAGGACAAGCTTTTTCCGTTAACTCAAGAACCTTCAACGCTTTTTTTTCTCTCTCAGGAGGTTCTATTGTCAAATAAACGTGATTCTTAATTTTTTCCATCATTTTTACGCCTGTAGATGTCCCTATATATCCTTCTGACTCAATTTTTAATGTCTTATATTTAAATTTAGAATTACTTGAAACTACCGAGAAAGTGGTAAAAAAACAACCTGCAACAGCGGCTATGAAAAAGTGTTCTGGAGTATAATGCAAATTCTTTCCTTCATCATCTTTTGGACCTTCATATGGTACTGGTAATTGAAATTTGAGGGTTGGCAAGTTGTCATTTTCTGGATCTTTTAATGAATTTACCCTCTCTCTATTATTTTGTTTGAGCCATTCTTCTTGTTCTTGATAGAGTATGAGCTTAAAAACATCCATTTCTTTTCTCACTCTCATTTTGAATTATTAAATGTGTATTAAAATCTTAAATCTTTCATCATTTACATTTTCTTCTTGCTACGTTAGCAGCAACCAAGATTGGATCCCAAACCGGAGCAAATGGAGGGGCATAAGAAAGATCAAGCTTTTGAATATCATCGATTTTCATTTCTGCTGCTAAAGCAGTAGCTAATACGTCAATCTTTTTAGCACCTAATGGGGATGGAGCGGTGATTTCAGCACCTAATAATTTATGAGATATTGTATCAAAAACATATAATACGGACATTTTTAATTGAAATAGATTATCTCTATTAGGATAATAATGAGCAATTTCATTGGCTTCTATAAGAATCGTTGCTGGTTCATAACCAAGTTCTCTTGCTTCATTTTCTGTAATTCCCGTTTTTGCACAATATAAATCAAATACTTTCCATGCAGAAGTTCCTACTACTCCTGGAAAAGGATCAACTTTTTTCCCAGCAATTACATTGCCAGCAATTCTTCCTTGTTTATTTGCGGCTGGAGCTAAAGGTATATACGTATTTTTCTTTAATATCCGATGATAAACACATGCACAATCTCCACCAGCAAAAACATTTTCAATATTTGTTCTCATGTATTTATCCACGATAATTGCGCCGTTGTCCATCATTTTTAGGCCAGTACCCTTGAACATTGAAGTATTGGGAACAACGCCAACTCCTACTTGAATGAAATCTGCCTCCAATTCTATCCCATTTTGCATTAAAACCTTTAATCGATCATCAGATATGGGTTCAATATTTTTAACATATTCGCCAATGATCATTTTAATTCCATGTTTTTCCAGCTCTTTTCTTATGTATTCCTGACTTTTTGTCCTAAAAATTAATCTCGGACCTATTACAGTTAAATCATCGATACCTAATGCTTTATATGCTTCTACTGTCTCTAAATTAATATAACCAGTACCGATCAAAATTCCAGACTCGACTTGAGTTTTGATCAAAAATTCTTTTATTCTATCGGCATCTTCAATTGTATGTAAGAAAAAAATTCTCTCGTGTTCGATCTTGAGTTCTGGTGGAATTTTAGGCTTTCCACCAGTCGCAATCATTAAATAATCATATTTTTCAATGAATTCATCATTGTTTTCAAGATTAACTATGGTTACTGTTTTTGCATCAAAATTTACGGACTTTGCTTCATGAAAAATATTTACGGGAATATTTCTTTCTTGTAAAAAGCGTTCTCGCGTGATCGTTATTAGATTATCCTTGTTTTTGACAACACCTTCAATATAATAAGGAAGTCCACAAGAACCATAGGAGATATATGGGCCTTTTTCATAAACAACAACATCCCAATCTGAGCGCGCTCTCCGTACTGCGCTAGCAGCACTTAAGCCCGCGGGATTTCCACCAATTACTACTAGCTTCATTAAATTTATCAACTTTTATTTTTATAATAATATCAAATTTTCTTTAGTTTATAACCTCATTTATTTTAACTGGTAAAAGTCGTTCAATTTAGTGCACTACTTAATATCATTGACTAAGTTGATTAATCCAATTAAATTTTCACATTAAAATAATTGAATTAAAATTTTTTGTGAATATCTTGGATGGATAAAGATTTTATGAATTATTCCATTATATTACTAAATTTATTAAAAATTTATAAAAATATTAAAAATGCCAAAACAGATAAGGATACCTGAACCTGAAAATGAACTTAGCTTCATAGATGTTCATTGTCATTTACCTTTTCCACGTCCTAAAAAAAATGATTCATTACCTCCTGATGAAATCCAATATGAACAATTTTTTAAAATAGGCGGATTGTACATTATTACGAGCTCCATAGATCTTATTACCCTTGATATGATCTTAAATTTCATTAATGGAAAAGAAAATATTGGTTTCACGTGTGGATGGGCTCCGCAAACCGTTACTTACACTCCAAAAAAGAAGCATGATGAGGAATTCAAGAAATGGCTGGATTTCATCATGAATTCTCAAGAAAAATATATTGGTATTGGTGAAATTGGACTTGATTTTCATCATGCCAGAACATTAGAGCAAAGGAATAAACAAGTAGACATTTTTAAAGAGATATTGGAAAAAACTAAAAATTTAAAAAAGCCCTATATCTTGCACGTAAGAAACCCTACTGAAAAAGAATTTGATAGAGATCATCCAAATCATAGATTTAATGCAGAAGATGGCGCTATTAAAGAAATAATCAATTTATTAAAAGAATTTAATATTGATTTTAAAAAAATAATGTTCCATTGCTTTTCGGGGCCTCAAAATTATGGCAAGAGCTTATCTGAAAAAGGATGCATTTTATCAGTGCCGAGTTCTGCATATGGTTTTAAGCGATGGCGTGAAGTTACAAAACAAGCTCCATTAAACTCATTAGTAACAGAGACCGATAGCTATTATCAGCATCCTTATCTTAGGGGTCCTGTTAACGTGCCTGCAAATGCAAGATATGCTATTGCAGCCATAGCTTTTTCACATGGTGTTTCTCAGAAAAAAGTGGCAGAAATAACAGTTCAAAATGCTATAAGATTTTTTAATTTAAAAATTAAAAAATAAATATTATAAAAAAGTTTTTAAAAATTAAAAAAAATATTTTTCTTCAATTTGTAGCTAAAATATTCATATCATTTTCAATAATTAAATTGTTATCATCAATTTTAGCGCCCAATTTACCTTCTTGTATCAATTCTTCGGTTATTGTCCTCACTAAAAATAAATCATTAAGCGTTAAATCTAAATTTAATAAGATATCATTGAAATTTATTCGCTTGTAAATTTTTTGAATGTTTTCAAGGTATTTGCTTATTTTTATTACTTTTTTAATTCTTTCATCTTCAAATTTTTGCCTTGCTTTAATGGAAAGAAATTTGCGATAATATCGAATTAAATTCATGATGGAAACAAGGCTAAACATCCAAAAAGTAAGATAAAAAAATACACCTGGAGCAGAATTGAGCGAGTAAGAAATGAAATAATAAGGAGAATTGATAAAGATTGCTATAAATGCGGTTGCTGCAACACTAAAAGTGCCGATTCCTATTGTTCCTAAAATTAAAGATGTTTTAAATTTTTTAGTGTTTAGCAAAATTAATGAAATTATCAATGCTGGAATACCCCCGACAATAAGAAAACCAGACCCATACAAAACTGATATGAAACCATTATTTGCAAAACCAAATGAATTAAAATCCCAAGGAAGAAATGAAATTATCAGAAGAAGCAATACAAAAATAGCGTAAAAAATTTTAATGGACTTAATTTTGCCCTCCTTCATTATCATCCTCTAAATTTTTCTATTTTTAATTTCAAGAAAAAAAATGATAATATGAATATTTAAAATTTTTGTCAAAAGATAAAATCATCTAAATTATTCTTTATTGAAGAAAATTAGATTTAATAATTTATCCATTACACTAAATTCTAAGAAAAACGCAAAAAATTAAATTGTTTTAATAATTATTCCTAAAAATGAAAATCTTGGTTAGTTATTTTTCAAAAACGGGAAATACAAAAAAAATTGCCGAGAGCATTTATGAAGCACTTAAGAGTCATGATATTGATATTATTCCAATTGATAAACTAGATATTTCAACCATAAATTCGTATGAACTCATATTTTTAGGCTCAGGAGTTTACGCTAGCAGAGCTGATAAGTCTTTACTTCGGATTCTTAAAAATGCTGAACATTTAAATTCCAAGTTTGCCTTATTTTGCACGCATGCAAGTTTAAAGTTGTATCAAAAACCCTTTGCCAAAGTTGAGAAATTAATTGAATCAAAAGGGGGGAAAATAATAAATGAATTTGATTGTATCGGTGATAACATTGGAATTCCTAAAGAGAAACAACTCGAAATGTTAAATGCCCTTCCTCCAGATCAGAGAAAAAAAGCTGAAGAAGACATGAAAAAGATAAAAGATCGGCCAAACATGGAAGATTTGGAGAAAGCAATGGAATTTGCTAAATTAACTTTAAATAAGTTAAATTAAAACGTGGTTGTATATTTTAAGATTTGAAGAATTCAATATCACTATAAAATCTAATCAATAGAAATTTGAAAAAACATATTTTTATTTTATTTATAAAAATTTTTACTTAAAAAATTACTGAGTTCTATTTCCTATTACTTTTTCTTTAGTTTTCAGAAATAGTTCCAATCTTTTTTATAATTCCTTGAACAACTTTAATTATAGTATGAATAATAGTTTTTATTTAATGTAATGAAATAAATTTCAATTATTATATTATAAAAATTTTTAATGCTTAGAAGATTCTGAAAGCAATTTTTTACTTTTTAATCTTAATTTGTAGAATAACACATCTTCTCTATTAATTAGCTTATTTTAATCATTTCTTTATTCTAAATCATATAAAAACGAAAATCTTCCATTTTAAGATTTAAAAGAATCTATAAATTGTAATATTAAAAATGTAAAAATAAGAAAAAAATAAAGATTTTTCTTTATCCTAATTTACAAAATGCTGGAAATTTAAGATTATTATAGATTGTATAGGTAACAATCAAAGCAACAATAAAAGGTAATACAAGGATAATAAGAAGGGATAGGAAAAAGAAATCGACTGTTATAATGTAAGATATAATAAATAATATGGTGAACAACGCAAATGAAAAAGAAAATATGAAAAATACTAGATAATAGTTTGCCTTTTTTCTAGCTTTTAGCAAAACAGAACGAATATCGTTACTAAAATTTTGCTTAATTTTATCTTTAATCTTAAATTTTTGAACCTTAAAGTTAAAAATTCGAAAATTGCAGTTATCAGTGTTATTGAAATGAAAATTCGAAGTATTAGAAATTTTTTTGACAAATTTTACCTTACATTCTTGTTTTAAAAGATAAAATATGATCGAAGGAAATATCGTAAAACAACCTGAAATTAAGAGTGCAATTGGCACTGAAAATAAGGATTGGTAAAATTTTTGAAGTATTATGGAAAGTATGACTGAAAATGGGATTAATAATAGAAAAAACACCATGAAAAACCTATAAACATGCAATTTATTCATTATTTCTAAATAATCAACACATCGTAAAAGTACTCTGACTGATATGGAGTCATATTTTTTTCTGCGATATGACTTTACCTTGAAAAACGATTTAGGAACTTTAATCATATATTCTTCAATTTTATTTTCATTTTTCATCTTTTAACACCTTTTCCATAAATTAAATTATAAAATAATCGGAGGAGGGTAATGATATTTGTTGTTACGGATGATATAATATGTAAAAATGACGATTAAGGGAAAAAAACCGAGTAATATGGAATATAAAAGGAGGAAAAGATTTTGATAAAAAAATACCAGGAATATGAGCGTTAATAAAGAAAGAGTACTAAATATGGTTGTAGTAAAAAGAGCTAAAGTGAAATTATAATATGTTTGGACATCCTTGAGTGTCTTACTTAATTCAGTATGACTCACATTATTGATTACTCTTCTTATCGATCTTACAGGTTTTAATGATTTTGTTCTTGTAATGATTTGAAAATCCAAATCTTTGGTATTAGGCTTGTCTAAATCTTTAATATTGTACATTTTGAAAAACTTGATAGTAACTTTTTTCTTAGTAATGATGGTAATAGTAGAAAAAATGGAAAAAATTGCTAAAAAAATCGTAAATATAATAGAAGTGATTGAATTATTAGTTAGGAAAATAGAAATCTGCATAGATATAAAAGAAAAAATTAAGAATGTAATAAAAAATGAGATTAGTAAGCGAATCTTTTGGTTTTTTTTGATAAAAAGCGCTAAACATAAATCCATTTCTAAAAAATTGGATTTCACTAATTTAAGAAATCTTGGTTTTTTACTGAAAAAAGATCGTGATACCTTAATTCTACCATATTTTTCTTTCAAGAAATCACACCAATAAAAATTGGATAATGTTGATTTTTATTCATTTAAGATGAATGCTTCTGATTTATCTTACATCTTAAACTGATTTTTGCCTAATTTGGTTCTTAATTTTCTAATTGTATTTAATATTTTTCTTATGTTTTTCTATAAAAGTGGTTTGTCAAAATTTAAGCTTATGTTAAGAATGTTATCTTTAAGATGGATCAAATTTCAAATGTGAGTGTCTTAGATATCGTAAATTCGTCAAATAAGATTTGCTTGAGTGGAGTATTGCCCAATGGTAAAAATACCATTAAAAGAAGTGCCAAAAAGGTTTTAAAGTAAAAATATGCGTCAATTGTCAATTCGCCCTCCGACATAGTAAATCTTTAAAATTATTGTCAGATATAAAAAATTCTATCTCATTATATTTAAAATTTTGTATAAAAATTCGAGTTAAATGTTTATTTTATATTTAAATATTATATAAATCTGGTCTTCGATTTTTTAAATTAAGAGCAGCACCTCGTTTTCTTTTTTTATGTAATAATTTTAAATCTAAATCAGCTTTTATGACCATTTCACGATTAGCTTCTGCCTCCGCTAATACACCATTGGAAGGCCAAGGTGGTTCACAAGGGCTTAAAATAGAAGATTTTCCCCAAGGATCCATCCCATTTAATGGCGCTTTCCCAATCATCGATGAATGCACGATATAAATTTGGTTCTCTATTGCTCTGGCTTGACAACAATGTCTAACCCTCCAAAACCCATGTTCCCCAATCGTATTTGAAGGGCAAAAAATAATCTCTGCCCCATTTATTGTATATAATCTAATAATTTCAGGAAATTCCATTTCATAACAAATAG
>CAZIEC010000026.1:16306-21103 GCA_964538145.1 uncultured archaeon | reverse complement strand
TTTAGGAAAATAAAAACAAAATTTAGTTTATTCTTCTGATTCCCTTTTCTTTTTTTCAATTTCAGCAATTTTATCCTCTAACTTCTCGCTAATACCTTTAATATCCGGTTTTAATGATAACCGCTTGAAATCCTCTTCTCTTTGCTTATCCCGGAGGAATGTTTTGTCTTCAATATGGCTACTTATGGCTTGTGCACTCTTAGAAATATCAGGCTTGATATCCATTCGAATTTTATCCATTTCTTTTTTCTTTTCTATTCTGAAAGCTTTATCTTCAACTGATTTTTTAATTGCTTCTTTAGTTTTTTCGATATCAGGTTTTATTTCTTTCCTTTTTAATTCATCTTCTCGTTTCTTCTCGCTATAAAAAGCTTTTTCTTCAATTGATTTTGATATGACTTCTGATACTTTTTCTTTATCTACTTTTAATTTTAATCTTCTCTCATCGGATTCCCGTTGTTTCTCCCTAAGAAATGCCTTCTCTGCCACTGTTTTATGTATTGCTTCACTTGCTTTTCTAAAATTTGGTTTTATTTCCATTCTTTCTAAATCTTTCTCTCGCTGTTTTTCCCTCATAAAAGCTTTTTCTTCAATGGTTTTTTCTATTGCTTTGGCGGATTCTTCCAATGTGGGTTGGAGGCTTTTTAATTGTTCTTCGCTCTCGCGTTTCTTATCCAACATGAATGCCTTGTGTTGCACGGATTTTTCAATGACTTCTTTTGTTTTCTCAATATCAGGCTTCATTCTTAGCCTTTCTTCATCAGATTCACGTTGCTTTTCCCTGAGAAATGCCTTCTCCGCCACCGTTTTATGTATTGCTTCACTTGCTTTCCGAAAATTTGGTTTTATTTCCATTCTTTCTAAATCTTTCTCACGTTTCTTTTCCCTGAAAAAAGCTTTTTCTTCAATGGTCTTTTCTATTGCCTTGGCTGATTCTTCCATTGTGGGTTGGAGGCTTTTTAATTGTTCTTCGCTCTCGCGTTTCTTGTCCAACATGAATGCCTTGTGTTGCACGGATTTCTCAATGACTCCCTTGGCTTTCTCAATGTCAGGTTTCATTCCTAGCCTTTTCTCATCAGATTCTCGTTGTTTTTCCATATAAAATGCTTTTTCTGCTATTGCTTTATTTATTGATTCTCCTATTTTTTTTATATCTGGTTTAATTTCCAAACGTTCTAAATCTCTCTCTCGTTGCTTTTCCCGCATGAAGGCTTTTTCTTCAATCGTTTTTTCAATAATTTGTGCCTTTTTCTCAATTTCTGGTTGTAATTCCATTCTAACTTGGTCTTTTTCTTTTTGTTTTTCAATAATGAAACTTTTTTCTGAGATTAATTTGGATATTTTATTTTGGCTTTCTTCAAAAGCTTTTTTACGCTCTTGTTCGGTACTTTTTAGGTATTCTTCTCTTTCTCTCTTTTCTTTTTCATATAGCTGATTTACTATTTGTTTAAGTTTCTCAATCTCTTCGGGAGTTAAAGGTTTCTCCTCTTTATCCAATTTCCTCACTATAAATTTAATTAATATTTCACTTTTAATATAGTAACAGTTTATTTATTTATTATTTTCCTACTAATCACCTAATTTTGATAAATATTAAATGATGAAAATTAGTAGTATATAACACTTTTTACATGGTTTCTTCAAGAAAAAGAGTTTATTTAATAAAAAAAAGTATGAAATTAAAAAATTGCAGGTAAAATTGCTTTGGATCCCTTTAATTTTCCCGCTAATAAGATTTTTGTTGTTTTTAAGAGTGATAAAGGTATTAAATCCATAGTAGTCATTCCTGAAAGTTTTAATAAGGCAGTTACAGTTTCAGCTAAACTGTTACATTCATTTGAATAAAATATATTCTTTTTACCAAAAGTGTTTCTAAGTTTTTCTCCGATTTCTTCAATTGCACACTTGCCTGAAACTAAGCCTCGCATATATCCTTCTTGTTTCAATTTATCTACAAGATTTTCCTCAAAACCTTTTCCCATTACAATAAAATAACCTCCTTTAAATTTTTCTGGGAAATCGTAGGCAAATACTTGTAGTACGGTTAATGCATTATTTTGACAGCCTTCTCTACACAATAATTTTGTTCCCTTAACTATTTTTACATTATCAGGAAACTTTTGAAGGAGATCCCAGTCATATTTTTCTTTAAACTCATCTAAATTTTTACCAATAATTTTTATTTTGCTCAAATCTCCTTCTCCTAGGCCTCTTTCATGGGCGATTTTTAAATGTGGAACTTCATCTATTGTTAAACCAAAAATCCTTGCCCCAACTACATCCACGGCAACTGTATCAGTCCCTCCAATGAGAATGTTAAATTTTTTTACTAATTGATCTTCAAAAGCAGTTGGAGGATAATGGCCATGAATTGTCCCTTCTATTCCATCAATAATTGTGAGATCAGGTTTAATGTACTCATAAACATCTACTAATTTTGAATGTAAATTGTAATTGTGATCCTTTTGACGATCTTCATGTTGAGGAAAACCCCACTGATTTTTAATTCCTAAAGTAACTACTGCCATTGAATGAGTTTTAAGCTTAGGTATATTGATATAAGTAATAGAATCTCTATTATTCATTATTTTAACAATTGTTTCAGGGAGTCTAAAGCTTTTTAACTCATATCCCTTTGGGTCTTCATCGATAGAAGGTTTTCCTTTAAATGTGAAGGTTTTAGTTTTTTCTTCATCGAGATAGATTGGTTTTGCGCCAGTTTCTTCGCATACTTTTTTATATCCCGCGATTTCAAAAACCATTCTTGTCATATTGGATTGAGTAGAATTCTCCATTACATGTATTTTTGCTCCTTTTTCTTTTAAATACTCTATTACTGCTTTTAGTACTTCTGGAGAGGTGTAGGTGTGCTTTTTAAAATCCACACCGTTTACTTTTATATATACTTCTTTTGATTCTTTAATTATTTTAACATTGGCACTTTCAAGATGGTTGAAAAGTTGATTGACGGCTTCTTTTATTGATTTTGAAGCATCTATTATATATACTTCTGTCATCTCATTTACACCATTAATAATGATTGGAAATTTATACTATTTTTTTGAAACTATTTAAAATAAATACCTTTATTATTAATGAATAATATATTTCAATCAATGATATATCGGTTAATGATATATTTTTAAAGAATATAAAAATAAAATAATTTAATCTATGTGAAATGAAAGAATGAAATCTTTCTATTATTAAATAATTATAAAAATTTACATTGAATAAATTAATTAAAAATTGGTAAGAAAAATTAGATTAACATTGAGAAAATTGGTGATAACCTTTTGGGAGAAAATATTATAGAAGTTAGAGGTCTTACAAAAATATATGAAGAAGGAAATGTTCTTGCTGTTGACAACATTGATTTTAATATTAAAAAAGGAGAAATATTTGCCCTATTGGGACCAAATGGAGCTGGAAAAACCACTACTATCAGCATGCTATCGACTCTATTAACTCCGACTAAAGGAACTGCCATTGTTAATAATTTCGATGTTTGTAAGGAACCACATAAAGTTAGAAAGAGTATAGGACTCGTTTTTCAAGAACCATCGCTTGATACTGAGTTAAAAGGATGGGAAAATCTTGAACTACACGGGATTTTATATAAAATTCCTAAAAAAGAAAGAAGAAAACGAATAGAAGAAGTTCTGAAACTGGTTGATCTTGAGGATAAAGCCGACATGTTCGTGAAAAACTATTCAGGTGGAATGAAAAGGCGGTTAGAAATTGCTAGAGGATTATTACATAGACCAAAAGTATTATTTCTCGATGAGCCTACTCTTGGATTGGATCCACAAACAAGGCGTAAAATATGGGATAAAATTAAGGAATTAAATCAAGGAGAATTACAAATGACAATTTTAATTACTACTCATTACATGGATGAAGCAGATGAATTGGCAGATAGAATTTGCATAATGGATCATGGGAAAATCATCGCTATGGATACCTCTGAAAACTTAAAAAAACGAATCTCAGGGGAGATAATTGAAATTGAATTTGAGAAAGATGTAGAAGAGGTTAAATTAGGACAATTAATTCCACAAATTAAAAGTATTCCAGGTGTTAGGAAAATCTCGCTTGGAAATTCAAAAAAGAAAAAAAGTAATCTTCAAATGAGCTTTCCAATGCCTAAAGGGATGCCCAATATGAATCCAGAAATGATGAGGTCAAAAATGCAAGAAATAATGTCAGATCCAAAAAAATTAGTTAAGGCAATTAAAAGATTTCCAATGGCATCTCAATTTTTTAACAATGCTCCCATTGAAGTAAAAGAAAGAATAGCACAAGTTATAAATGATGATCTCATCAAAGAATTACCAGAAGAAATGCAAAAAATAATAATTGAGATTAAAAATGGAAAAATTGAAGGTGAAAATTTGGATTTAGAACCCATTATTTCAATATCTTGTGAAGATGGGGGAAAACAAATAATTGATATTATTCAAACAATTAATGAAAACAATTTGAAGGTAAAGAGCGTCCATTTACATGCTCCTTCCTTGGAGGATGTATTCTTATTTTATGTAGGAAGAGAAATAAGGGATGAAGGAGCTGATAGGACTTCAAATATTAAAAAATTCATTCAAATGAAACAATTAAGAAGGTGATATTAATCATAGTAGAAATTACTGTCAAAGAATTAAAAGCAAACTGGTTACCAATTTGGATATTAGCTAAAAGAGAGATATTAGGATACTGGAGGGCAAAATCTAGAGTAATATCATCAATAGCTCAAACTTTGATATTTCTCGTGATTTTTGGAGGAGGTTTCTTTTCGGT
>CAZIEC010000026.1:0-16206 GCA_964538145.1 uncultured archaeon | reverse complement strand
CAATAGCTCAAACTTTGATATTTCTCGTGATTTTTGGAGGAGGTTTCTTTTCGGTCCCAATTAAGATTCAAGGAATTCAATTCAGTTCTTTAGCTTTTACAGCATCAGGAATGGTAGGAATGGTCATATTATTTTCTGGAATATTTGGAGGTATGGGCATAATTAGAGATAAATTATTTGGATTCATGCGTGAATTACTAATAGCTCCAATAAGCCGGAGAACATTAATGTTTGGTAAAACTCTTGGCGTTGCCATCCAAACTCTCATTCAAGCATTGTTGATTGTTATTTTGAGCATTTTTTTTGGCTTTTATGGGTTTAATTTTTCATTAATTTGGAGGGTCCTTCTCGTCATTCCGACAGCTATTTTAGTGAGTATTGGAGTTGTTGGAATGGGTTTAGCAATTGCCTCTCGATTAAATGATTTTCAAGGCTTCGGTTTGATACAGACTTTTATAGTGATGCCAATGTTTCTTTTATCTGGTGCACTATTTCCTTTTAATATCGTTCCAATGTTCTTACAAATTCCAATGATGCTCAATCCTATCTTTTATGGCGTAGATTTATTTAGAGCCGTTTTATTGGGAGCCTCATATTTTCCAGTATGGATTGATATATCGGTTTCAGCTGCTTTTGGTGCAGTATTGATATTACTTGGAGCAAGATTCTTTTCTAAATTGCAAATGACTTAAAAGTTACCTCATAGAGAATTAAAAGTATTTTTTTATTTTAGAATTCATTTTTTTAATAATCTTAGTGAAGATAAACCATACATAATAAAAAATAAAGCTTTTATTCATGAATTCTGCCCAAATGATAATTAAGTATTGGCTAAAATCTAGAAAAGATTTCGTGTTTGAACTTATTTATCTTATTTTATCTACTATTTTTTATGCCTTAACACCAGTTTTTATTGGGAGATTAATCGGAGGCTTGGATCCAAACAATTCCATAATATCAAATTTTACAGATTTGGTCATAAATTTTACTTTTATATGTATCTTTGCTTTTTTAAGATATATTACCAATAGAGCTGCCAGATTACGGGGTTCAAAGGTATCTTCTGGCGCAATTTACCACCTGAGAAAGGATATAAATAATGCAATAAATCGACAATCCTTTTCCTATTTTGATAAGATAGAAATAGGACAACTTATTTCTAGAACTACAAGTGATATTGAAGAAACACAACAGATTTTTGGAATGGGTTTAATTTTAGGCTTACAATCTTCATTTTCAATATTAGGGATTATTATAGGCTTCTTTTTTTATTCATTGGGATTCACGCTAATTTTAATTGTAATAATAATAATATCCATTATTATTTCATATTTCATCACCAAAAAACTAAAACCAATATTTTTAGAAACAAGAGAAAGTTTTGGTGAATTGACAAATACGATTAGAGAAAACATTATTGGGGCAGAAGTTGTTCGAATTTTTAACACTCAAGAGAAAGAATTAAATAAATTTTTAAAAAATAATGAAAGGTTTCTTAATGCAAGTATTAACACATATAAATACAATTCTTTATTCACCCCTATTGTATATGTCATAATTGGCTTTTTGACTACAATCATATTACTTGTTGGAGGCATCTCAGTCATCGAAGGAGAAATGACATTAGAAGCACTAATCGTTCTCCAATCCTACATTGCCTTATTAGGATTTCCACTCATGATGATTGGGCAAATCATGTTAGTTTATATTCAAGCAGATGCCGCACTTACTCGTGCTAGAGAAGTTTTAGAATCTAATCCAGAAATAGAGGACTGTAAAAATCCCATAAAAATTAAATCACTTAAAGGAGATATTGAATTTAAAAATGTAAGCTTTGGTTATATCCCCGGTCATAAGGTATTAAAAGGAATATCATTTAAAGTTCCTGCTGGAAAAACATTAGCTATTTTAGGAACCACCGGTTCTGGAAAATCAACAATTATTAATTTAATTCCACGATTTTATGATGTAAATGAAGGCGTAATCAAAATTGATGGTATAGATATTCGTAAGTATAGTTTAAAGGATCTTCGAAAAAATATTGGAATTGTTTCACAAGAAACATTCCTGTTCAATAAAAGCATAGCAGAAAACATTGCTTTTGGAGTAGAAAAAGCTTCTAAGGAAGATATCATTAATGCTGCAAAAGCAGCTCATCTCCATAATTTTATTAAAACTTTACCTAATGGCTATGATTCTATTGTTGGCGAAAGAGGGACCCGATTATCAGGAGGACAAAAACAACGTTTAACTATTGCTAGAGCATTAATTGTAAAGCCAAAGATTTTAATATTTGATGATTCCACGAGTTCTGTTGATGTTGAAACAGAATATGAAATTCAAAAAGCCCTTGCAAAGTTGACTAAAAATACTACTACAATCATTATCACTCAAAGAATATCAACTATTCGTAATGCTGATTTGATATTGATCCTTGACAGAGGAAGAGTTATTGGTTTTGGCACACATGACGAACTTATTAAAAGTAATCCATTATATAGACAAATCTATGAAACATTACATCAAAAACAAGAATTAACCATAGATGCAAATGACTAAAAAATAAAAAGGTGATTTTTATATCGAATGGAGAAAAAAATGAAAAAAAAGAAGAATTAAGCCATGATGAGATTATAAAACCCTCGGTACGATCAAGACCTGGCTTTTTGCTTGAAAGGGGAAAGGCAAAATTGAGCCATCCAAGAAATGAATTATGGAAGTGGATAATTTCGCATGTCAAACCTTATAAATTACACCTTTTAATATTTTTAATATTGCTATTGATAGGGACCATAATTTCTTCAATATCTCCAGCAATTGTAGCCAACATAATTGATTATGGAATTGTTAAAAAAGATGAATTTCACGTAATCATTGTTGGCTTTATTTATTTATTATTGCTTATTGTTATGGCAATAGTGACTTATTTTTCGCAATATGGAATGGGGAAGATCTCACAAAAAGTGACATTTAATATTAGAAATGAATTATTTACAAAATTGCAGAAGATCTCCATTGAATATCATGATATGAGATCCAGTGGTGATATAATGTCTGTTTTAACGAATGATGTCACCCTTCTTAACCAGCTTGTAGGAGGACAACTCATTCAAATCATTAATAGCGTTATTTTAATTGCTATAACGATTATTATCATGTTCATGTTAAATCCTTTCTTAACTTTAATCAGTTTTATTATTTTTCCTATTTTTTACGGAATAATAAGTCATTTCAGAAATGTAGCCATAAAATTGTTTAAAGAGTCAAGAAAAACTATAGGAAAAGTAACTTCTTCCATCCAAGAGAACATAGCTGGAGCGAAAGTTGTAAAAGCTTATGGACAAGAAGAAAAAGCTTCACGAGAATTTGACAAGGCAAATAAAGAAAATTACGAGATAATGGTGAGAATTCGAAATTATATAGCTACTATTTTCCCACTAATCACCCTTATTACAACAGTCCTCACTGGTTTCATAATATTCATTGGAGGTGTCACAATCATAGGACATATTAAAATATTTGGCATCAGTGTTTCTGTTGGCGTGTTAAGCGCCTTTATTACTATATTAGGACAATTTTTTCGTCCATTCATGATTTTAATGCAATTTCAACAGGTCATAGAATCTGCGATAGCCGCAAGTGATAGAATCTATAGTTTAATAAAAGCAAATATAGAATTACCAGATCCAAGCACTCCTAAAAGTTTAAACTCGATAAAAGGAGAAATCGTTTTTAAAAATGTTTATTTCAAATATAAGACTAACCTTTTGAGAAAGAAATCAAAATCAACAGAACAAAAAAATCAATCCAAACCTCAACAAAAAGAATTTCGACATGTTTTTAAGGATTTAAATCTAAGAATTCAACCTGCTCAAACAGTTGCAATCGTGGGGGAAACTGGTTCAGGAAAAACTACATTAATAAAGTTATTAGCCCGACTTTATGATGTGGATAAAGGTTCTATTTTAATAGATGGTATAGATATAAGGCACATGCGTAAGGAAGATTTAAGAAAACTTATTAGTATTGTTCCCCAGGATGCTTTTCTATTTAAAGGAACAATAAAAGAAAATATTTTATATGGTCATGAAGTCATAACACCCGATTTAGAAAAAAAGATGATAGAAATTTCAAAATTTTTAGGGTTGCACGATTTTATTGAAGCAATTCATAATAAATATGATAAAAAATTAAAAGAAAATGGAGCAAACATCTCAATAGGTCAAAGACAACTAATAGCTTTTGCTAGAGCCTTATTAACAGATCCCAAAATCTTGATATTAGATGAAGCTACATCCTCTGTTGACCCTTACACAGAAACTCTAATTCAAAATGCTTTAAATAAAGCCAGGAAAGGTAGAACAACAATCATTATTGCTCATAGACTTTCAACCATTAAGAATGCTGATCATATAATTGTTTTAGATGCTAATAATCAAGGAATCATTGAACAAGGCGATCATGATAGCTTATTGGAATTAAATGGAAAATATAAACGTCTTTTGGAAATGCAACATCGTGAAATAAAGATAAGTTAATAATAATTGCGATTTTTTATATAATCCGTGTTGATAAGATTATTAATTAATGAATTTATAATATGCAAAAAGAATATATTATTTTAATAAAAAAGAAAACAATTATTTTTAAAAAGATAGTTCAAAATGCCATATTATCAATTTTTAGGAAAAAAAATATTTTACAAGTTTAAAAATAATAATTCTAATAGATTATTAGTTTTTATTCATGGTTCTGGCGGAACTTCTGATGTTTGGGATGAACAACTTACCATATCTGATGAAATTGATGTTGCTGCCGTAGATTTACCTTCACATGGAAAATCCGATACTTTTCAAAATCTAAATTTAAATTTATATGTTGATGCCATACATTCTTTAATCGAAGAACTACGACATCATGAAGTTATTTTAGCAGGACATTCATTAGGAGGGGCAATAATTCAAGAGTTTTACTTCAAATATCCAGATAAGGTAAATAAACTCATATTAATCGGCACTGGTGGAAGATTAAGGGTTTTACCAGCCATTTTTGAAAATTTAAAAAATAATTTTCAAGAATTCTTAAATTCTTTACCAGCGGGGGCATTTTACCATAAAACTTCAAGTTCAATAATAAAGGGGTATCTAGAAAAAATTTCAGATGTAGATCCGAATGTAATATATCAAGATTTTAAAATTTGCGATAATTTTGATAGATTACAAGATGTTGAGTCTATAAAAATCCCTTGCCTGATCGTGTGTGGAAAGGCAGATAAATTAACTCCAGTAAAATACTCAACTTATTTTGATGAAAAAATTGAAAGATCCAAGTTGGTTGTCATTGAAAAAGCTGGACACATGGTAATGTTAGAAAAACCTGGTGAATTAAATAGAGTAATAACAGAATTTATTCATAAGTGATGCTATTTAAAATCATAAATCTTAACGAATTTAGTTAAATATTACTTTGACACCATATTTTTTAAAAAAAATTTCTTGATTTCTTAATTATTTTATAAAGGATAACTTTTAGTAAGATTATTATTTCATTTTTTATGGACATTCTTGAAAAAAATTAAAGCATACTGAGAATTTTAAATGCGTCAATATACTTATGGTCCATACCCTAGCAGAAGATTAGGGCTTTCTTTAGGAATAGATATTTTACCTAGGGAGAAAACTTGCACGTTTAATTGTGTTTATTGTGAGATCGGTAGAACTAAAAATCTAGTACCACCCACCTTTCGAATGAAACTTCCTCCAAAAGCTAACTTTAGGGATGAATTAATTGATATACTCAAATATTTCCCTCATTTAAATTCAATGACTTTTGGCTATAATGGAGAACCAACATTGAATGATAATATACTTGAATATCTTGAAATTGCTAGAGATGTTAGAGACTCATTAAATTGGAAAGAAAAAAAGCCAAAATTAACATTATTCACTAATTCTAGTACTTTAATTGACGAAGAAGTAATAGAGAAAATCAAAAATTTTGATTTCATTCTTGCTAAGTTAGATGTTGCTACACCTGATGATTTTAAGCGAACTAATAGACCACATCCAGAATGTCCAAGAATAACGAAAATAATCGAATCACTTTGTAAATTAAGAAAGAAAATTGGAAAAGGAAAGAAATTGGGCATTCAATGTTTAATTTTTGATTCTTATAGAAAGGATTTCATGCCCAATAATAATGAGAGAAACATAATCGCCATAGCTAAAGCAATTAATGAGATAAAACCCGATGAGGTTCAATTATATTCAATAGCACGGATTCCTGCGGAATATTATGTTTATTCAATTGATCAATGTAGAAAAAAAGAAATTGTAGAAACTTTTAGAAAAATGGTAAATTCAAATAAAATAGAAATAAATTACTATTAATAATTTTTCTAAATTTTTGTAAAAAACGGAGGGTAAGCAAAAATGGACAAGGAATACATCATTGGTGTGGATATTGGAGGTACTAGGATTAGAACTGCGTTATGTTCGATTGATCTTGATGATAAAAACCTTAGAATAAAAATTACTAAAACACCTAAAGAAAATGAATATTCAATTTCAAATGCAGTAATATCTTTAATAATGCAACTTTTGGTTGATAACAATATCGAAAAAGAACAATTAAAAGGGATCGGTATTGCTACTGCTGGACCTATAAATGTGAAAAAAGGAGAAATCTTTAATAATGCAAATCTGGGTTTTAAAGTAATTCCAATAAAAAAACCTCTTTCTGATCGATTTTCAGGCATTCCAATTTACATGATGAATGATTGCAATGCTTCAGTTTTAGGAGTTCATTTTTTTGAAGCACAACCAGAAGAAAAAGACAACCTTGTTTACATAACGATTTCCACAGGCATAGGAGGGGGTGTTATATGTAATGGTCGGTTGTTATTAGGGAAAGATGGAAATGCTGCTGAGATTGGTCATGGCATTGTTGAACCAAATAGTACTTACCAATGCAATTGTGGAGCATATGGATGTTGGGAGGTTTTTAGTTCTGGAACAGGTGTTAAGAATAGAGCAATTGAAAGATTGGAAGAAACTAAACTAAATCCAAAAATTTTGATGTTCATTGTAGATAATGATATTTCAAAAATAACTGCTAAAGAGATTTTTCAAGCAGCACGAGGAGGAGATAAATTTTCTAAAAGCATCGTGGATCAATGTATATTTTACATGAAAGTAGGAATTGGTTTAGTTAATAATTTCTACGATTGTTCAACTATTTACTTCGGAGGCGCAATGATGAAAGATAGCGACATGATATTACCCCCATTAATAGAACAATTTGAAAAAGATCCTCTTCCATTTACCATTAATAATCCCCCTAAACTTAAAGTTACAAAATATTTAGAGGATATAGGTGTGAGAGGAGCTTTAGTTTTGATAAAATATAAGTTAGAAAATAATCCAATTATACCGTAAATTTGATTTTAATGAATAACAAGAATTATGCAAATATCATTTTTACGCACAGTGGTATTCGAGGAATTGTAGATAAAAGTTTTACTAAAAAATTTATTGAAGATATTGGTTTTGCCTTTCGCAAGTGGTTGAATAAAAGTCATGTGGATATCATAATTGGAAGAGACACTAGACCTAGTAGCAATTATATACAAGAACATATAATTAAGGGACTTGGAGTCTATGAGACAACCGTACTGAATGCTAATATTTGCCCCACTCCGGTACTTATTCACGCAAAACGACAATTAAACTTACCAGCAGGAATTATCATTACAGGATCTCATAATTCACCACAATGGAATGGGTTAAAATTATTAAATTCTGAAAATTATCTAAATGGTAAACAAATCAATGAGATTAGGACAATTTTAGAGTCTATTCATGAAAAAAGAGCTTTCGAACAAGATTACAAACCAAAAGTTATTATAAAAGAAATTAATCCCCTTCCAAATTATATTGAAAAATTAATTACAAATTTAAACATAAATCCAATAAATAAACAAAATGATTTAAGAATAGTTGTAGACCCTGGAGCTGGAGCCGCTAAAGATGTCACACCAAGAATATTGCAAAAAATAGGTTGCGATGTTAAAGTAATTAACGATGATCTTCTTGTAGGAAAAAATTTTCCACGTAAAATTGAACCAATTCGAGAGAACTTGAAGGATTTAATAATGGAAGTCTGGCAAAACAAGTATGATTTAGGATTCGCACATGATTCCGATGGAGATCGATTAGCGATTGTAAATGAAAAGGGAGAAGTTTATCCTGAAGATGTAGGATTAGCATTAATAATGAAACACTTTTTAGAGACCATTGGTAAAGAAAAAGAAGAGATCTATTTTGTTACAAACATAGCCTCTTCATTAATGTTTGATATTATTGCAAAAAAATATAATGTTCAAATCATTAGAACTCCAATTGGAGAATATTACTTAACAGATAAAATCCGAAGATTAATGATTGAAAAGCAAAAAAATAACGTTGATTGCTTAATATTTGGGGGTGAGGGTTCTTGTGGAGGAATTATTTTTCCATATTTTAACAATACAAGAGATGGTATTTTTGCAGCAGCAAAAATTGTTGAGATTGTATTAGAAACGGGGCAAAAAATATCTACTCTTGCTTCACGACTTCCAAGATATTATTCTTATAGAGAAATTGTTGAATTGAATTCCAAAAAAATAAAGGATATAATTACTAATTTAAAACTCGAATTAATGGAAGAGGGAGAAAATGTCACCCAAATTGAAAATGATTTGAAATTTGGTGATGGAAAAGAATGGTTTGTTTTAATTCATCCTTCAAACACTGAACCATTAATAAGAGTTATTAGTGAAGCTAAAAGCGAATCTTTAGCACGAATCTATTGCGAAACCACGGCAGAACTAGTCCGAATGATTATTAATGAATCTATTTAAAAGTTTTACAAGATCAATATTATATTTACTTTAGTAATAATTTTTAATTCATTAGAATATATGAAATACTTAGAATATTATTACTATTCTTCTTCTGATAAATTGTTTTTAATAATTTTAGCCAATTTTTCTCCAATAACATTCTTTAATTCTTCCAAAGATGATTTTTTAATGTTTTGAATGCTACCAAAATGTAATAATAATTTATTTCGTGTTTTTGGACCAATTCCTGGGATTTGATCGAGAATTGACATCTTATATTTTTTCTCTCTTTGCTTTTTATGCAGTTTTAGAGCAAAGCGATGGGCTTCATCTCTTACTTGTTCAAATAACCTTAATAACGGAGAATTATCAGGTAAAATTATTGGTCTTGATTTTCCAGGCACATAAATTTCTTCAAATTTTTTAGCCAATCCTATTATGGGAATGTTATCTAACTGTAATTCTTTTAAGATTGACAGACCAGCATTTAATTGTCCTTTTCCTCCATCAACAAGTATTAAGTCTGGTAAAGTACCGCTCTCTTTTAATAATCTTGTGTACCGTCTTTTTATTATTTCTTTCATCATTGAAACATCATCTGGAGTTGATTTTGAACGTATCTTAAAATATCGATAATTTTTCTTGCTTGGTTTTCCTTCTATGAAGCAAACCATCGAACCTGTAGCATCTTTACCTTCAATGTTAGAAACATCAAAACCTTCAATTATTGAAGGAATTGAATCAAGTTGAAGTATTTTTTTGATCTCTTCCAATGCAATTGCAGCTTGTTGTTCTTGTTTTTTCTTAATTTCTTCCATTTTAATTGCTTGATTGACCATGACAACTGCATTCTTTTTAGCAATTCTCAATAATCCCATCTCATCTTTTTGTGGTTCTCTCATAGTGAGGGTGTTCTTGTATTCTCTTAGTATCTTTTCAAATGATTTTAGCCTTTCGCTCATCGTAGGTAAAACAATAACATCTGGCAAGTTATTTTTAGTATTTTGATAAAATTGTTCAACCAATGAGGCTAGAACTTCAGATTTTTCTATTACCTTTTTAGATAAATCAAATTCAAACGAACTTTTATGCGTAATTTTACCTTCACGCACGTGGATGATAACCATTGCCATGTACTTTTGAGAATCGTCCAAATAATAATCAATAATGTCCTTATTATCGATGTTACTTGATAAGACATTCTGGCTTGTTGTAGCCTTATCAATTGCATTTAACTTGTCTCGCCAAAAAGCTGCAACTTCATATTCATGCTTTTCTGAAGCTTCTAGCATTTTTTCTTCAATTTGCTTTTTTAACTGATGAGTTTCTCCTCTGAGAAATAATTCAACCTTTTTTACATTTTCAATATAAGTTTCTTGAGAAACTGCACCAATACATGGTCCCAAGCACAATTTTATTTGATAATAAATGCAAGGGCGAGACTTCTTTTTTACGGGATTTTTACAAGAACAGTATGGGAATATTTTTCTTAAATCCCTTAAAATTCTCGTGATTTCTTTTTTATCCGTGTATGGACCTAAAAATAAGCAAGATTTAGGAAATTTTTCAGGATTTCTTATCAACTTTATCCTTGGAAATTTTTCGCCATAAAAAATTGCCACCCAAGGATAGGATTTTGAATCTCTCATTATAACATTGAATTTGGGCTGAAGTTTCTTGATTTGAATGTTTTCCAATATATAAGCTTCCTTCTCGTTTTCTGTTACAATGAATTTTATCGAATGGATGTTTTTTACCATTTCTCTTATTTTTTCTTCGTAATAAGGATCAATATATTTTGTTTTCAAGAAGTACTGGCTTACTCTTTTTCTTAAATTTGAAGCTTTGCCAACGTAAATGACATTATCTTCTTCATCTAAGAACATATAAATTCCTGGTTCATTTGGAAGACTTCTGCGTTCTAGTTCAAGGTTGGTCATTTTCTTATCATAATTTTACAATTAAATCAATTGAGATTAATCCATATTATAAAAAGATACAAGATTAAAAATCAATATTATCATTATTAAAACTTAAAATAATAAAGGAAATAATTCTAATTTTAAATAAAATCTAATAAAAAACTTATTTTATTCTTTTATAGGAGTATTAAAATGAGAAAAATTCGAATTTGTCCAAAATGCGGAAAAGCAAAATTAAAGAGTGCTATTAATGTATCTGGATGGCTTGCCCCAGACATGTATGAATGTACAGAATGTGGTTATGTAGGATATCTCTATTTAGAAATTGACCCCGAAGATCTTGAAAGAGATGAAGATAATGAAAAAAAAGAATGAGTAATATCTTCCTCAATATTACTTACATTATTTAGGAAAAAGGTGATGAATTAATTATGGACCAATTATTGAAAGATGCTGAAAAAATAAGATCATTAGAAATTCAAGGAGCAACTAATGTAGCCATTAGCGCAATTAATTTTTTAAGCCAATTTGCTTCAAGATTGAGGTGTAATGATATAACAAGCTGTATTCAAAAATTAAAAGATGCCAAAACGATATTAGAAAATACTAGGCCAACAGAACCAGCAATGAAAAATGGTTTATTCTATATAATAAACAAATTGAATAAAATAAAGGAAAATATAACTTTAAATGAGATTCCAGAATACATCAATAAATATAAAGAAGAATACAGAAAACTTTTAGAGAATTCAAAAAATAAAATAGCAGAAATAGGAGCTCATAGGATTCCAGACGTTGAAAATAGTGAAAAATTTGTTGTAATGACTCATTGTCACAGTTCTGCGGTTACTGGAATATTATTGGAAGCAAAACGGCAAGGAAAAGATCATTTTATCGTAATAACGACTGAAACTCAGCCAAAACTACAAGGTAGGAGGACAACGAAAGAATTGTTAGATGCTGGTATTAAAGTAATCCATGTAGTTGATAGTGCCATGAGATGGGCTGTAAATCATTATGAAGTAGATTTGATCTTAGTTGGAGCTGATTCCATTACATCTGAAGGAACTGTTTTAAACAAAATTGGAACTCGATTGTTAGCATTAGTAGCTCATGAAGAACATGTTCCGTTTTACGTTGCTTCGCCATTATTAAAATATAATCCAAAAACATCTTTCGGAATTTTAGAAAAAATAGAAATGAGAGATCCAACAGAAATTTGGGATTTTAAGCATGAAAACTTAACAATATTAAATCCTGCATTTGAAACTGTTAGTAGAAGATACATTGATGGTTTAATTACAGAGGCAGGAATATTTGCTAGCAGTCATGTTCATTATTATTTCACTAAATTATATCCTGATTTAATAGAACAATGAATAAAACTTATTTTTACTTACCCCATTTCTCTATTGCAGCACATAATTCCTCACATTTCTTAGCTTTCTCTTTTAAACTAATGCCTTCAAATGTCGCTTCGATTGCTTGTGTGATCGCTTTAGCTCCAGCAAGAGTTCCATTGGGATGGCCATGACATCCTCCTCCGAATTGAAAAACAATGTCTCTTCCAAGAATGTTTATTAGTTCAGGGACATGTAATGGACTCAATCCACCTGAAGCTACTGGAAGAACTGGCTTTAAACCATACCAATCTTGATTTAATCTTGTAATATCGTTTCCTTTAATTATTTGTTCAGTGAGTTCTTGATTAATTTCTAATACTTCAGTTCTTTCTCCTTCCATCTTGCCAATGATTGTACCAGTATGCAATTGATCAACCCCTATTAATCTAGCGATTTTAGCTAATGCTAGCATTGTAATTCCGTGTTTTTTATTTCTAGTAATTGCGGCATGCATTGCCCTGTGTGCGTGAATCACGAGTTCTAAATCTTCTAAAAAATCTCTTATCTCTTGGAGGGCTGAAAATCCAACAGTAATAATGTCGATCATTACATATTCCCCACCATATTCTTTCACTAATTTTGCTCTTTCTTCCATCACGCTAAGTTTAGCTGTAATGTTTGGCATGTAGATTTTCTTCTCTCCAGTTTCATTTTCCACCTTATCGCGAACTTTAAATGTTTCTCTCATTCGATC
Source organism: uncultured archaeon (assembly GCA_964538145.1). GTDB lineage: Archaea > Asgardarchaeota > Lokiarchaeia > Sigyniarchaeales > SOKP01 > SOKP01. The sequence continues at coordinate 3,306 of CAZIEC010000026.1, read as the reverse complement.
TTCGAACTTGTTAAATTTCATGCTAGTGAGATTTTCATCATCCTTCACTATATCTAAACCCCCTAGCCATGCATCTCCGCATACTTTGGCATGATTTTTTGCATCTAGTCCTACTTTAGGTTTAACAATGGTCCCTAACAGCGGCCTATTTTCTACTTTTAACAAATTTCTAATACCATCAATTCCAAATTTAGGACCCCTAAATTCTCGAATTAATTCTTTTGGAAATAACACATCTAGCAATCTTAGATTTTTTAAAGCTTTCATTCCAAAAATATTGCCAGCGATAGCACTTAATATTTGTGAAATATTATCTAATTCAAATAGATCAATGGTATAAGCGATTTTTATTAGATTTCTATCTCCATCTATGTAAAATACAGATGGTTTTAATTTTTCAGCAATTTCGGGCGACATTGTAGATATCTCCGTCCAAGTCCCAATTGAACTTTCTTTAGCAATTTCTTCGCTTGCTTCCTTTATATCCTTAACATTTGCCGATTTCTCAACATAATATAATACAATTAAATCTTGTTCGTTAGGTTCATAATTTAAATTAACATAATCGACCAATCAATTCACCATGAAAAGTCTTATTTAATTAAACAAAAGATATTTAAAATTCTTAAATCTTTTCTAAATTTTTCTTAAAAGACATGTAATAGTTTATTCTTTATATAATTAACATCAATGTTGAATAGAATCAAGAATTAAGGTTTAAAAAAAAATAAAAAAAGGATTTATTTTATTCAATTTTTAATTAATTTCTTCTTTTGTTGTATTATTATTAGAACAAATATTCCAATAATCATGTAAAAAAGATAAGCATTTCCAAAAGGAATTGCTATTTGAGGATAACCCTGTTTTACCTCTTTAACTGTAAATTTAACCGAATCAGTTATTGAATTTCCATAATCATCAGTAAAATTAATAATGAAAATGTAATCTCCTGATGTGAGACCTTCGGGAACATGAAAAGTTACTTGCGAGCCACTTGACCAATTATAAGGCCCATCAATTATACCATAACCTTGACGTTCAATGAAATAAGTATTAGGATTTAGATCCGTTGCCGTCCAAGAAAAATTGACTCCAATATAACCTTCATCAACGCTTAAATTGCTTGGTGAACTTGTAATTGTGGGCTTAGTCGTATCTTGAACAGTTATTTTTATTTCATCAACAATGCTATTATTATAGTCATCAGTTAAATTAATCGAATACGTATAAACTCCAACTGAAAATCCATCTGGAAAATCATATGAAATCTCAACCCCATTTGACCAAGTAGATGGACCCTTGACAATACCAGATCCTTCTAATTCAATCATATAATTACTTGGATTTTCATCCCAAGCCGTCCAAGAGATTGTGATTCCTGTATATCCTTGTTCAACAACAAGATCCCCAGAAGAGTCTCGAATTATGGGACTTAAAATATCTAATCTTTCTCGAACTTTAATTACTGCTAAACCATGGTACCCATCACCAAGATAAGCATAATCTCCATCAATAAACACATCATGTGAAAGACCATTTGTATCTTTATAAGTAATGATTTCTGGATTCGTTGGGTCAGTAATATTCATTATTACTAATCCGGAAGAATAATCTGCTACATAAGCATAATTTCCGCTCACATGAACGTTATAAGAAATTCCAGCAGTATCTCTATAAACTGGAGTTCCAGGATTAGTAGGATCTGAAATATCAATAACTGCTAAACCAGAATCACTATCACTAATGTAAGCATAATTTCCTTCAATCCATATGCCCTCTGAAAATCCTGAAGTATCTTCATATATAGGAGTTCCGGGATTGGTTGGATCTGAAATATCAATGACAGCTAATCCATAATTACCATCTGCCATGTAAGCATAATTACCACTAATGAACACACCATGTGAAGAACCGCTAGTATCCCGATATACTGGAGTCCCAGGATTGGTTGGATCTGAAATATCAATGACAGCTAATCCGTAACTTCCATCTGCAACATAAGCATAATCTCCGCTTACAAATACGTCATATGAAGATCCAGAGGTGTCTCTATATACTGGAGTCCCTGGATTAGTAGGATCTGAAATATTAATGATGGCTAATCCAGAACCGCCATCTGCTACATAAGCATAATCTCCGCTTACGAATACACCATATGAAGATCCAGAGGTGTCTCTATATACTGGAGTCCCTGGATTAGTAGGATCTGAAATATCAATAATTGCTAGACCTGAAGAATAATCCGCAACATATGCAAAATCACCGCTTACAAAAATATTCCAAGAATTTCCGCTTGTATCCTCATAATTGGGGCCCTCTGGATTTATATCTTCAGAAACTTGCACTATACCTAACCCATTATTCATAGCTAAGAAGGCGAAATTTCCAAAAATTAAAAGATCTGAAATATCGCGATTAAAATTTTTAGAACCAAGAAATACGGGTTTAGTAGGGTTGGAAATATTGAACAATCCTAAATTATCTTCATTATCAGTATAATAGAGATAGTCTCCAGAAACATATACATCACCAATCCGAGTATTTGTTCCTTCAGTTGTTATTGGTGCTCCGGGTTGGGTAGGATCTGAGATATTAATTATGGCAATTCCTGTAAAATCATTTGAAAGGAAGGCATAGTCTCCACTTATAAATATATCATAAGCTGGATTAGGTGTACTCTTGTATATTGGAGATCCTGGGTGAATAGGATCTGAAATATTTATGATTGCTAAGCCAGAAGGGCCCGCTGCCAAATAAGCATAATTTCCTTCCACATAAACTTCATGAAAACGAGTAGTAGTATTAACATATATCGGAGTTCCGGGATTAGTTGGATCTGTGATATTAATAATTGCTAAACCCTTGTCATTATCTGCAACATAGGCAAAATCACCATTTATATAAACACCCTGAGCATATCCTAACGTATCCACATAAATGGGGGCTCCTGGAAGAGAAGGAACAGAGATATCCATTATGGCTAAACCTGAATCTCCATCAGCTATGAACGCATAATCTCCACTTACATAAACATCTAAAGATGTTCCTGCAGTATTCCTATAATGCGGAATTCCTGGATTTTTAGGATCAGATATATCAATTACAGCTAAACCTGAATATCCATCGGCTACAAATGCATAATCTCCAGAAACATATACACCATCAACAAAAGAGGTCGTTGATCTAAAATAAAGTTGCGAATTCCTTAATGGAGTATCTTCTATTGATTCATTTTTTTCAGTTTTAGGAGTAGTAAAATAATGTGAGATCAATGGAACACTGATTATTAACAAGAAAGAAATAATA
>CAZIEC010000025.1:10338-21518 GCA_964538145.1 uncultured archaeon | reverse complement strand
GGCAAATTATAAATTATAATGGTCAATTTTTAATTTTACTTGAGTATTACATAACTATTAAAGCTTTATTTACTGAAATTATTTTAAATTTTTAAGTAAATTGGAGTAGAATTATTATTGTTCCCAGAATATATTGAACAGTTTGCCCAAAAGGTAGATGGTAATATAGATAAACATGATGTTATCGTATTTACGATAAGTACTTGTCAATGGTGCAAAAAGTGTAAAAAGTATTTAAAAGAGAAAAATATTCAGTATAGATACATTGATATAGATTTACTTGATTTGGAACATAAGGGAAAAATTCTAACATTCTTGAGAGAAAAATTTCAACCAAGTAGGATTGCATATCCCTTTTTGATTTGCGATGGAGATTTTGTTGTAGGATACAATTCAGAAAAATATGAAGAATTAATGAAGTGAGGAGAATTATTCATGATGGATATGAAAACCAAAGAAGGAATGATTGAATATTGTAAAAAAGTATGTGAGAAAAACAATTGGATCTTAAATAAGGATGAAGAAACATTAAATGAATTGATTGAAGGATTAGTAGAAAATAAAAAAAGATACAATTATCAATCTTGTCCATGCAGATTAGCTTCTGGGGTAAGAGAACTTGATAGAGATCTTATTTGCCCTTGCGATTATGCCCCTCAAGATATCCAAGAATATGGTACTTGTTATTGTAATTTATACATGCGTGAAGATTTTTATAAAACAATTAATAAAAAATACGTTTTAGTTCCTGAAAGACGCCCAATAGAAAAAGAAAAAAAGGTTTTGGATTTTATAAATAAGGAAGGAAATGTTCAATAGTTCATAAATAAAAGATTTAAATACCCATTAAAATAATTTTAATACATGTCTAAAAAAGAACTTTCAGATGAGGAATTAGAGAAAGAATTAGAAAAAGCTCTAAAAGAAAATCAACCTAAACCCGATAGATGCGGGGAACCTTTACCTGTTAATCGAGAAATTGGGATTCAACGTTCTAATGTAAAATTAAAGGATGAATAATAAATTTTTTACCCATTTAAAAATATACTTTTCTTTTTGTATTTAAATTAATGTTTAATAGTTTTACACATGAAAGAGAGGATTAAAGGAAGAAAAAATTATCCAACTGAAGAAGTTGATCCGGAAAATTTTCTTGATGACAAGGCTATTTCAAATCTGATAAATAATTTAAAAACCATAAAATTTCATCAAGAAGATTACTATAAATTGTATAATTGCGTGCATTGTGGAGAATGCAAGACAGAAAAAGATCGGATTATTTTAAAACAAAAATTTCTTGAAAATGGAAACATCCTGGAAGGATTAGAAGAAATGAAAAATTGTTTCAAAAATTATAGAACACCATATCCTACTAAAAAGATGCGCATCAAAAGACCGTCGAACATTCCAAAAGACTCTGATACGCTTTTTTTTATGGGCTGTTTGAGCACGATAAGAATTCCAAAATATACTGAGCACGCCATTAATTATTTACTTGATACAAGAGTAGATTTTACTTTACTTGACGAAGAGATTTGTTGTGGCTGGCCATGGTTTGCTAGTGGTTCGATGGATGAATTTTTAATAGCTAGAGAGGAAAATGTGGAAATATTTAATAAGTTTAAAAAAGTCATATGCCTTTGCCCAGCATGTTATTATCTTTTCAATCAGCTTTATAAACCCTTAATTAAGAGAGATGTTAAATTTGATTACATCTCAACTTATCTTAAACCTTCAAAAACAAAAAAAAGTGGAAATGTTGGAGTGCAACATTTATGTCAACTAATGAATAGAGGGAGTAAAGGTATAGAAAAAGAGGTTGACAATATCCTAAGAAAAGCTGGTTATGATGTAAAAGATATCCCTCATTGGTGTTGTGGTGGCGGTATTGGTCAGATGCATAGAAAAGAGGTTATTGATAAAATTGCTCGCTTGAGAATGGAAGATTTTAATAGAGAGGATTTAGATATTATCACCACGTATTGTCCTGGTTGCTGGTGGATTCTAGATCGTTACAGTAAAAAATGTAAGATTAAGCCAAAAGCTGTTGATATTTTTCAATTATTAACAAGCTAATTTTTTTAAATTTTAATTTAAAATGAATAAATCAATCTTCTTGATATCTCCTTGAAAATTTCACTTACATTATATCCGGTTAAGGCTGAAACTTCGAAATATTCTAATCCTAATTCATGGGCAATTTTTATGGCTTCTCTAAGCTCTACAACTCGTTTAGTTATAAGATCAATTTTATTACCTATTAAAAATCCAATTAAGTTAAAATTACTTGGAAAAAAATTTTTTAAATCGATATGCCATTTATGAACATTATCGAAAGTTTCTCTTCGAGTTACATCGTACATGATTATAAAAGCACGTGCTCCTTCATAAAATTGCCTCCTAACTAAATTAAAGCGCGTTTGACCTCCTATGTCCCATAAAACAAGTTCCACTAAGAAATTACTTATCCTTATTCTTTTTTTAGTTATATTCAATCCCATTGTTGGAACGTATGCCCTCATGAAAACATTATCTGTGAGCCTTAGGATGGTTGAGGTTTTTCCAATCCCAGGATCTCCCAAAATAATGACTTTAAACTTGTTTATCTCTTCCAAACCATCAAATGTTTGGATTCTTGAATCATTTTTTTGATTGACGGGAAAATTACTTTTGGCTTTCAAATAGAAATACATATCTAATAATGAAGATCTTAGATCCTTTAATTCTTGAAATAAATGATAATGAAAATTCTCATCATTTTTGATTTTGGATATTTTTTGAATGGTTTCATTGAAATATGTATCTATGTAGCTCATATAACGATAAAAGATATAATCATCATCAGCATTAAAAATAAAATTAATAGAATATAGTTTCCTTTTTCCATCTCGTAATTCAAAATTTTTTCTCTCAAAATATTTTATTAAAACTTTTTTATTAATTGAATTAATAGGAAATATTAATAGAATCTGTGGAAAGAAATTTTTTTCTCCAGAAATTATCGCACTTGATTTTAAACCAATAATCTTAATTATTTGTTTGGGGATATTATTAGGATACCATATCAAAGCTCTTGGTTTCTGTCCCATGGTAAATTCATAGAGAATGACGGATAATTGTTCTAAATCTTCCATTTTTAAATGAGTTTCATTCAAAGAAATTCATTAATATTTTATTCATTTTAACCCTTAAGACATTAAACCTTAATGAAATGAGTAAAAAGAATTTCATGAATTTATTAATTAATATAATATATAGATCATATTTCTGAATTCCTATAAAGTTTGTAATTAATTTTAGGTGAGTTTTATGCTTTATAATTTTTCAGAATAAATATTTTATTTGTTGCTTTTATATTTTTTACTTGTATGAAGGAAAGGTGATTGAAATGATTTTAGGATCAAATGAATTAGAAAACATGAGACGAGAATTAGGAAAGCTGAAAAAGAAGATCAAGTTAATTTTATTTACAGATGTTAAAAGAAGAGAAGATGGAACAAAATTTAGAACTTGTTCATCGTGCGAGGAATCATACCACATCTTAAAAAAGCTTGAAGAATTATCTGAAGGAAAAGTATCAATTGAAGAAAATTCAATTGAAACCGAAAAGGATTTGGTTAAAAGGTATAAGATCTTGCGCATTCCTTGTATTTTATTTATTGATGATAATGGAAATGAGATTATTAAATATTTTATAGTTCCTTCAGGACCAGAATTGGTTCCATTTCTTCAGACATTAAGGTATTATTCTGGTGAAACTTCTTCTTATAAAGATCAAATTTTATCAAACCTCAATAGAATTCCAAAATCCAATATTAAACTATTCATCACAAAAACTTGTCCTTATTGTCCGATGGTCGTACCTATAGTAAATTTATTCTCAATATTATCAAATGGTAAAATTAAAGCAGAAATTATTGATTTAGAGGCGAATCTGGATTTGGCATTGAAATATCAAATACAAGGAGTGCCACATGCCATCATAAATGAACAAGAACGGATTTATGGGCTATTTACTCCGCAAGACTTATTAGAAAAATTAACAAGAGGAAAAAGAGATTTAGGAGGAATGTATGCTTAAATCTTTGTTTAAAAATTCTTTTTTAAAAATTAAAATGTTTTTATTATTTATTAGAAATTTATAATAAGAGCAAAATAAGATAGATTATGAGTGTATAACATGAATATTGATAATGTCGACGAAAAACGGGTTCATGATATTATAATCATTGGTGGCGGTCCCGCAGCAATAGGATGTGCAATTTATGCTGCTAGATTTGGAATGGATTTATTAGTAATTGGAAAAATGTTTGGTGGAATGATTGCCACTACTCACTTAGTTGAGAATTATCCGGGAATTACCTCTATTTCTGGAAGTGAATTAATGGAAATGTTTAAACAACACATGAATTCATTAGATATACCTTATATTATGGATGAAATAATTAAAATTAGGAAATCAAAGAAAATTTTCTCTTTAGAGTCCTTATTTAAAGAATATAAAGCTAAAACTATTTGTATAGCTACTGGATCTGAAAGAAAGAAATTGAACATTCCAGGAGAAAAAGAATTTGAAGGTAGGGGTGTATCATATTGCGCTACTTGTGATGGACCTTTTTTCAAGAATAAAATTGTATGTGTAATCGGGGGAAGTGACGCAGCAGCAAAAGAAGCCTTGTTTTTATCTCAACACGCAAAGAAAGTATACATAATATATCGTGGAAAAGAAATAAGAGCTGAACCAATAAATAAAAAAAGGATATTAGAGAATGAAAAAATTGAAATAATCTATAATACAGAAATAGTAGAAATTATTGGAAATTCTTCAGTGAATTCAATTAAGTTTAAGAATGGTGAGAAATTTCCTGTAGATGGAGTATTTGTTGAGATTGGTTCAATACCAAATTCAAAAATAGCGATTGATTTAGGAGTTAAAGTTAATAATAAGAATGAAATAATCATAAATAGGAGATCTGAAACTAACATCCCTGGAATTTATGCTGCTGGAGATGTAGCAGATGCTCCCTATAAACAAGCTATTACTGGTGTCGCTGAAGGCGTAATTGCCGCTTATTCTGCTTTTAATTATATTAAAAATAATTTTAGTCAATGAAAATTAAAAATTTCATTAAAATACATTATAATACTATTTTTATCTTGATAAAAAAATAAAAAATAAAAAATTAGGAATTTACTCAACTTTTATTTCAATGCTTTTAAATTCAGGCTCCTTGAATGGGACTTCTACTTTTAAGAGTCCATTTTTATAAATTGCTCTTGCTTTTTCAGGATCTATGGGACAACAAACAGCATAAGATCCAACAAACATGGTATCTTCATTTTCTCCCTTGATAAAGAAAGAATCCTCATGCATTTTTAAAACAATATTATCTTTTTCAACGCCAGGTAAAATAATTTCAATACGATATATTGAATGCTCATCATCAGCCCAAGCACAGATTTCTGGAGAAATTAAAATTTTTTTATTTTCTTCTGACATTAAAATCTCTCTTTTTTATTTATTTTTTATACCTATCTTGAATAAATAAGAATTTTAAAAGTCCTCCTGATAAATTATAAAGAATTTTGAGAAAAAATTTGTACCTTAAAATCAATTTCAGATTTTCTTGTTAGAAATTATAAATTTAAGTTAAGTAAAAAGATTAAAATTCAAAAGTCTGCTAATGGTATTTTACCAGCATAATATACCTTTTGTCTGTCAAATTTAATTCTAACAGTATAAATAGGAATTTTCTTTTGTCGAGCTTCAGATAATTTCTTAGAGAATTCAGGATCAGTTTCAATATTTGGTTTGAATTCATTTGCATTACGAAAAATTAAAAATAAAAGCATTCCATTATACTTAATTATTTCATTCACGTGTCGGAAACCTCGTTTAGTTGGAGCGTCTGGAAATAAAGCAAATCCATCTTTTACAAGTGTAACCCCCTTAACTTCAAGAGGTATTCCATCTAAAACAAAATCTATTCTACTATGTCCTATAGATTTTTCTTTTTCAATCTTTTTGTACTCAGAAAATTCTGGTAATAATTTTATTAATTTTAATGCTATTTTTGAATGTAAAGCAGTGTCAATTAAAACCCATTCATCATTAATCTTAACAGCTTTTAAATAGTAATCCAATTTTCCTTTAGATTTAGAAAATAAGACAAAACGCCCTTTTACTAATAGTTCTTGAAGTCTTCCAGGATTATGAACATGTGCAGAATAAATTTTATTATTATACTTAATGAATGAGAAAAATCTATTGGGGCGCTCCAAGAAAACTCCTTTTCTCAAGTTTGGAAGTTCAAATAATTCGATTAAATTCTCTTGTTTTTTCATGTATTCGTTTGAATCATATTCAACTAATAATTAAAAGAATATCATTATATTTTATAACCAGTATTGATAATATTTATTAAGGTTTAAATCAAATTGATGAGTTTAGAAAATTCTAAAGTTAAAATTGAAAGTTATAAATTTCATCATATTGATGTTAATAAATGTAAGAATTGTAAAAGTTTTTCTTGCGAAAAAGTGTGTTTTAGGAAAATATATCAAGTAATTAATAAAGAAACTGTTCCTAAATGTATTGTGATCGAAAATTATGAAGATTTATGCGTTAAGTGCCACATGTGTACTACTGCATGCAAATCCCAAGCAATTACAATAGATTAATTTTGAATTAACAATTAAAATTTTCTAAAGAATTTGTAAATTTAATGTTTTAAATTTAAATGAATTTAAAAATTATTTAAATTAGAGAAATTTTTTTCTAATTATAATTATCGATTTTTTTTGGAGGTATGATATAATGATTTCAGAAAAATTAAAACTAGATGAGATAGATAGACAAATAATAACGCTCATTCAAGAAGATCCAAATTTAACGCACACTCAAATAGCAGAGAAAATTAACAGATCTCAGCCTACTGTTGGAATGAGAATTAAAAAGTTGGAAAAAGAAGGAATTTTACAATTTCAACCTGGTATTAATTTTAAAAAAGTTGATTTATTCCTTGCTACGGTCGAACTAAATACAAAAAAGCCAGATGAAATATTAGAAATGGCTCGTTATTGTCCTTTCATGCTAAATGCATTCAGATTAAGTGGTGAACACAATATTTGTATCCTTTTAGCGAGTTCAAAGCTAGAAAAATTAGATACGATCGTAAATTATCATTTTAGGAACAATCCTGATGTGTTATCAACATCAATGGAGATAGTAACAGAGATTGCAAAAGACTTCATATTACCTGTAGATTTTGATTCTGAATTACACGACCCAACTGAAGAAGATGGTTGTGGTCCTAAATGCAAGTGGAGAAAAGCAAAAAAAGAATAAAAAATCCTTATTTCTTATTCCTCTATAAATATATTGGATAAAATGAAAATTATAACAAGTCAAAAACAATTTTAAAAATCAAATTTCAATCTTCTTCTTTTGTTTCCTTATTGAATTTATATTTAGGAAGATTTACATTCAAATTACAATCTGGTCCACAATTATTCGAGTGAAAATCAAATTTTTCAATTTGGAAATCAATTGGAATCACAAAATCGTGTACGGATTCAATCAAAATATTTGTCTTAACATTTATTACATTTGGATCCTTCCTAAAACACAAATCAACCAGTTTTTCAATTGTTTGTAAATCTGAAGCCGCAATAAAACAAAGTAGATTAAATTCACCCGAGATTTTAAAAGCATGATTTATGAATGGACATTTCTTAATTTTTTCTACAATTTTATCAACATCTTTTGTTGAAATAAATACAATTGCAACCTTAATATCAACATTCTTTATGTTAAAACCTACTTGTTTCGTTAATAAATGCTTTCTTTCTAGCTTAATAATTCTTGCACCTACAGCTGGTTGACTCTTTTCAATTTCGCGAGCAATTTCAGAATGGGTTATGTCCGGATTCTTTTCAATGAGTTCGATGATCTTATAATCATCATCATCGATACCCAAAAGTTCTTTAAAAGTTTTCTTTATCATTTTGTAGTACCCTATAAAATCTTTATAATTTTATCTTTATTTTTATAATAATATAAAATTTATTTTCTTTTTTTCCAAAAAGTTAAGAAAATAAAGAAAAATCGAAAATAAAAAATTATTTTTAAAAGTCATATTAAACCAAAGAAAATGTTAAAAACAAAAATGACGAATGAAAAACCTAAGAAACCCGTAATAAATTTTATTGGTTTTCCTTTTTCTTTCTCAGGTAATATTTCTCTAACAATTGCATATAAAATGGCACCAGATATGAAAGAATAAATGATATAGAAATATTCTAGATTTATTGGGAGGAGAACATCAAAAACTATTCCTAAAAAAATACCAATTAAAGAAGATGATGCATTTATATATTTTTTAAACCTTGATTGAATAATTTCTGGCTTTTCATATATTTCTAAATCCGTAAAAATTGAATGAGGTATCCTCCTTATTGATACAATCGTTCTAAAAAAAGCAAAAAAGAAAAATAATATCCCTCCAAGAAATTCCAAAAATATTAGACCAACCAAAATAATACCAATTATCAAATGGTAAAATATATTGATGAAAAGCCGAAGATTAGCTAGATCTTGGCTTATTTTATCTTGAATCTTTATTTTATAGTTTTCTATTTGGTTCTTGATTATTTCTTCCTTTTTATTCAGTGAGATAAGCACGTTAGACATTTCTTTTAATGAATATTGATCGAATTCTTCTTGATTTAATTCTTTAGTAAGAAGATTTTCGATATTTTTTTCCACAAGCTCCAAAGTTTTTTCCTTTTTAATTAATTTTCTTATCTCTTCTTGAGATTTTTGTTCTACATTTTGTAAGATTAATTTCTCAATAATATGAACAAAAACAAATCCCACGACAACGAAAAAGAATTCAAAAACTTCCAATCCAAAAGGATATTGGGGAATCTTTTCAGAAATCTCGGGTAATATGACAAAGAAGAAGTAAGCCAGAGAAATTCCAGCTATGTATGAAATGTGTATCTTTGGAAATCCTTTTTCAAAAAATTCGATGAGGAAAAATAAAATTCCAAGAAAAATTACTAAGAATACTAAAATCAAGTAATCCAAATTCATAAATACATAATTTTTTTTTAGATAAAAAATTTTTTTCTTATTAATTAGAAGATCATGAAAAATTTACTAAATTAAAATTCTTAAAATAAATATCGTTCTAAAATGAGCAATCTTCAGAAATTCTTAATTATTTCTAGTGTTGAAGATACTGCTTCAATGAACATTAGAAAAAATTTATTAAATTCACATGAATTCAAATTTAGTCCATTAGAATTTCAATGGAAAGATAATCAAATTTATAGATTGAATGAATTAGAAAAAAATTTTAGTTATCATGATTATTTTGATAAATGTGAAATTTACTTAGGTCTTGTAAAAAAACCTTTAATATTCTTGGATGATTTAAAATTTAATGATCCCAATTTTGATCCGGATTATTTAATATTTGCAAGCAGACATTCATCAAAAACTTCTAGACCTGCATTATTGGTCCATACTACTGGAAATTGGGATGAAGAAGCAAATTTTGGAGGGAAACCAAAAGATCTATCCATTACCAGTGCCCTCCTTCACAAAGCTGGGTATTTAAGTTTAAAAAAAACGTCTCAATTTTATAACTTAAATTATTTCAATGTAGATATAGAAGTAACACATCATGGTCCTACAAGCATTAACAAACCATCAATCTTTATGGAATTAGGGAGCAATCAACAAGAATGGGAAAATGAAATTGCTGGAAAAGCTGTTGCTGAATCCATTATAATTTCAATTCTTAGATTCCTACATTTCATTGAATTGAATGATCAAGTTGTAGCATTAGGATTTGGAGGGACGCACTATGGTCCGAATTTTGGGAGATTGATCGAAAATGCTAACGTGGCTTTTTCTTTTATTTGTCCCAAATATCATATTCAAAAACTTACAGTTAAACTAATACAACAAATGATCGAAAATACTGTAGAAAACATAGATTATTTCATCATTGATTGGAAAGGAACAAATTCAGAAGATAAACAACACTTAATTCCGTTATTAGAAGAGTTTAAGATCCCGATAAAGAAGACAAGAGATTTTAAATAATTTTTTGAATCTCCCTTCTTCTTATCACGATTTTTTTATTTCTTCAAACTTTCATAATATTTAATTAAATTACTAAAAACATAATGAGAAGCAGCATAACCTTGAATTGCTGCTTTTGAAAGTATTTTGTTCAAGATATCTGCCCTTTTTTTATCATCTGCTATAGTTAGATTTAATTCACGCACGTTAAATAAACTCCTCCAAATACCAGTAGGCCATTCAATAATAGAGCGAAGACTTTGGTTATATTTAATTTTGCCTTCGTCTGATAACTCTAATTCTTTAGCAAGAGAATAATAATTCAAATTATTCTTTTTTTTCTTTATAATGAAACCATCTTGAATAATTTCATCTAATAAGGTTTCGACCTCGCTTTTAGTTAATTTGATATTTACTTTTTTCATTCTTTCTAGAATATCCATTGTTTTTTGTTCTGTTAATTTCAACATGGTATAATTTCTTGCAAGAATGTTATATTTCAAGGGAACAGTTTCATGATCCATTTTATTATACTGGACTAAATCTCCTAATATTTTAACAGCTACGAGATATTTCAAGATGTTTTGATCCTTCTCAGAAAAATCTTTTTTAAAAAGAGAAGAATCATTAAAGTAAATATGATAAAGAGTATATAATAGACTTTTAATTGAATGAAAAGTATCCTCAAAAGCTAAACGGATATCGTTCAGAACAGAGATCCTATAATTAATATCATTAAAGAATTTTTCTTTATTTACCTCAATCGTTCTTATCAAGTGAGGTTTAGGATTTACTTGTCCTAAATATTGATACCATTCTTTTTTAAATCTTTGACCTTGAGTGTTTGATATGACCGTTAATTTCTTTACAACACCGTATAATCGTCTTAAGAATTCATCATTATCTATTTTTTGCATTTAAGTTTAACCTAAAGAAATCTTTTCTTGAAATGTTAAATATTATTAATTTATAAAAGGCAAATTCAATATAAATTTTAATTTAAAAAATGTAATGTTGTTATTTTTTCATTAATATTCAAATTAACTAATGTAAATAATAAATATTTTCATTGGTTTCTAAATTG
>CAZIEC010000025.1:0-10238 GCA_964538145.1 uncultured archaeon | reverse complement strand
CTATTATCTTTTTATTAAAGATAATTTTGGGAATTTATTTGAAATAAAATCATAATAAAACTTATTAGAGTGTGATTTCATTTTTATAATGTAAGATTTATGATTATTAATCTTGAGGTATGATATGGCAAAATCATTTAAATTAAAGATAATTTTAGGAGGGCCTTCAGGGGTCGGAAAAACATGTTTCATTAATGGTTTTGACTTCAATGAATGGGTAGTGGGCGTAAATTTTAAGTTTGTAGAATGTCAAGTAAATAATGATGATAGTTTCAAATTCTTAATTTGGGATCTCAGAGATTATCCCGGATTATATTTCATTTATAAAGAATTTTGTAAAGGTGCTAATGCAGCACTTTTATGTTTTGATATCACAAATAAAGAATCCTTTAATAAACTAAATAATTGGGTTAAATTAGTTAGAGAAAGCGTGGAAAATATCCCTATAGTCTTAATTGGAACTAAAGCCGATTTAAATCATAAAGAGGTAGAAGATGATACAATTATAAAATTCATGATGGAAAATGAAATAGAACAATGTTTTATTGGTTCAATGTATGATAGTGATGAGAAAAAAGGAAAAATTTTTAGATATTTAATCAATAGGCTTAATCCAGATTATATTATCAAAGACTTTACTATTAGTTTCCCTCGTTTTTATAAAGATGAGGATTTTATTTTATTTTGTAAAACTTTTACAACATGTCCTATTTGTAATAGTAAATTGCATATTTCCAATCTAAAATCATTTTTCTATAGCAAGGATCCAAGTACTGAACGAATGAAGGAACAATTACTTAAATTAATAAAAGGAAATGATCAATCTCTAACAACACGCTTGAAAAAATTTTCAATAGGGATTCCTTGCTGTAAATGTTATAAGGAATTTTTTGAAAATGAATAATTTTAATTTTTGATTAATCCCGATTTTTCAATTATTTTTTTATGATCGAAAGCTAATTTTAATGATTTAATTTCTTTAATCGGAACAATCATTAAATTCATAGCATCATCTTTTGCCATTGGAACTTCTTTATCTGAAGCAGGTTCGCATAAGAATGCTATGGAAACAACGTGACCCCTAGGATCCCTTTTAGGATCAGAAAAGACTCCAATTAATTTTTTTATTTTAATGTTCAAGTTTGTTTCTTCAAAGGCTTCTCTAATGCATGCTTCTTCAACAGTTTCACCAATCTCAACAAAACCTCCTGGTAAGGCATGATATCCTTGAAATGGAGGATTTTTTCTTTGAATTAATACTATTTTATTCTCATTAATTATAATTACAGCATCTACAGCTAATAATGGTGTATTTGGTTTAGGCAAATAATTATTTCCCTCCATTATAAATAATTTTAATTATTCCATATTTCAGAATTTAACAAATGCTCGATTCTTGTACGACGTGGTCTAACAAATTTCGTGTGATTTGCTTCTCTTTTTAGTAGTAACTTAGAATTTAAAGAAATGGAATCTATCATGTGTACTTCTAAATCCCCTTCATTTAGGGAGATGTGATTAAAACTGGGTTTATCATTTGAGCGTGCTTTTGTTGATGATGAGGTTCCACAATATAAAAATGTAGTAGGACCAATAACATAGGCATGAGGCACATGTCTATGTCCCATTAAAACCAAATCAATTTCAAAAAGTTGTGTGAACTCAAGAAGTTCTCCAGCATCTCTAACAGTAGTGAATTTTTGTCCAGACATGGGTACTGGAATGAGATGATGGTGGAGTGCCATTACTCTATTTTCTAAAACTTTATTAAAACATCGAGCCATCCATTCAAGTTGTTCATCTCCACATTCACCGTAAGAAACATCATCTCTAGCAGTACAAATGCCAACGATGATTGTATCTTTTTCCTCCAAAACTATGCGAGAACGACGTGGTCCTATAATTTTTTCGAAAAAGATCAACCCTGAGTTTTTTGCATCATGATTGCCAGGAACAGCCATGAAATTTGTAATTTTTCTAAATATTTTAAAATATTCTTGAATTTCTTCTAATTGTTCTATTCGACCCTTATGCACGCAATCTCCAGTACATATTACAATATCTGGGGGATTTTCTTCAACATATCTAATGATGTTATTCAGGTACTCTGGAACAAATTCGCTCCCATAATGAAGATCGGATATTTGAATGATTTCTACCATTTTTTTATTTCCAAAATTTTTTTATTAACATGAATAAAATTTGAGAAAATTAAATTAAACTTTTTCATGTATTTAATATTTCTATAAAGAGTGTAGTTGCTTTTTTATTTCTTCAAAAATTTCTTTTATATCAACAGATTCATCCGTTATTAACCCTTGACCATAATCTATTCCGCCACCACCCTTTCCTTCAAATTTTTCAAGTATTTTCTTAATGAAATTACCCATATGAAATATTTTCTCCTTTGCAGGCTTTGTTCCTAACATTCCCATTATTAAAATGCCAGTATTAGCTTTATCTATGAAAATAGTTATTAAATCATCAGATTTTTTAATTACCTTAACACTAAAATTTTTTAAATCTTTTTGAGTTAAATCATCAAGAATGGTTATTATTAACTTGTACCCTTTAAAATCTTCTGCTTTATCTATTAATTGTTGAATGAATGAATCACTTAGAAGCATTTTCATGCGATTTAATTTCTCTTTTGCTTCATTCCATTCATTATAAAGTTTTCTTACTTTTTTTGGAATGTCTTCATGTTTAACTTTCAATAATGAATTTAATTCGGTTAAAATGTCACCTTTGTATTTTTCAAGAGACTCCAATTTTAAATCATTTTCATTAAACTTGCCTGTTTGCAGAGATTTATTCAGATTTTTCCATTTATTAAGCAATTCTTTTACTCTGCCAACAACATGTTCTTGGTCAACCTGAAATAATTGCGATAATTCTTTTAATATTTTTTTTTGAGCTTTTTCTAAGATTTCTGTTGCCTTTCCAGCCGTAAATGTCAATCGGATGATTCCATCTTGAATTTTCTGAGATTTTGTGATTTTTATGCGTCCTGCTTCAGATGTGTTGTTTAAATGCGTTCCACCACAAGCTTCTACATCAATTCCAGGGATCTCTACGATCCTAATCACTCTCCCTGGAACGGCTCCTCCTTGATATATGGTCATTCCATATTTTTGCTCAGCTTCGTGGCGTGGCATGAAGGATAGGTTAATTTTAATTGCTTTTTTTACGATTTCATTTGCAATATCTTCAATTTTTTTTAATTTTTCTTTGGGAATTTGTGCATAATGAGTTATATCTAAATGAGAATATTCAAATGTTTTTCGAGCTCCTGCTTGATTAACATGCTTACCTAATACTTTCCTTGCAGCGGCATTCACAATGTGAGTTGCTGTATGATGTTGAGTTAGTTGGGTTCTCCATTCTTTATCTACAATCACTTCTACTTCTTCATTTTCTTTAAATTTAGGTGGTTCATCTAAAACGTGTATCACATGTCCACCATGCTTGAATACTTCAGAAAATCTCTGCCCATTAATGGTGCCTATATCGTGTAATTGCCCTCCTGACGTAGGATAAGCGACGGATTGGTCTAAAACAACCATTCTTCCTACAATTTTCAATACAATTGCCTTGTTAGAAATCCTTGTATAATCATCGAAGTATAATGATTTTGTTTCTGGAACACCACTTAAATCAATGTCCACCTCCTTTTCAGTAGCAAGAATTTCTTCACTTTTTTCATGCCTTTCTACTATTAAACTATAGAAATTATCGGGTACTTTAACTTCTATGCCATAATTTTTCGCAGTTTCTCTTACTAAGTCTGGATTAATTCCATGGGAGTCATATAACTCAATTAAAATATCAGTTGTAATCTTTCCTTGCTTCATGAATTTTTTCAAGATTTTACTTGCTTGTTTTTTGCTTGAATAATATTTTTCTTTTTCAACATTCAAAATTTCTTTAATTTCATTCAAATTTTCTGAAACTTCTGGAAATAATTCCTTCAATTCCTCAGCATGCCAAGCGCATACATCGCCTAAATTGATATTCCATCCAAATTTATCTATAAAATTCATTGCTCTTCTGAAAATAACTCTTAAATTATATCCACCACCCACATTTGAAGGCAATTTCCCATCATTAATAGCAAATAATAAACTTCTAGCATGCTCAGCAATCGAATAAATTGCTGTCATCGGTAAGATTTTTTCTTTTAATTTAGAAACTGAAATGTCCAATTCTTTTGCTACTCTTTCCCAAGCTTCATCCATATCATCTACTTCATCAATGTTCAGGTATGCTGAATATTTCGAAAATTCATTATATAAATTTAGGTCCAATTCTATACCCGTAATCTCTCTTAACTTGGATAAAACTTTTGGAAATACCGCTTCATACATGTTTGGAGTTCCTTGTGAAAACCAAGCAACTCTTTCTTGACCTAAACCCATATCCAATATCTTTAATTTGAGTTCTTTGGGACCATCTCGAGTTTGTTCGAACATTGTATAGACTTGATTAAAAAGTTCTACACCTCTACTAAAAAACTCCAGGCTACATCCAAACGAACCCCCTCCAGCCCATGAATCTTCATGAATTGTAATTTCATCTTTAGACAAGCCAATACCCTCTGTAATAAAATCATGCATGTCTATGAAGAGTTGTCCTTGATTCCATTCTTCAGGAGTCAAGAAAACATGTTGACCTATCATCACAAATCCAGTACAGTGTGAACCTGTTATCCCAACATTCTCTATATCATTAAATCTCAAGCAAAATTGTGGGATTAATAATTTTTTAGCGGGAGGCTCAACTTCTCCCGTAATTACATAAGGTTGAAAGGCTGATATTGATGCAATGGTAAATTCAGAAGTAGGATTCCACCTTGCGACGCATGGATATCTCTTAATTGGTTTATAACCTCGAGGTTCCAAAATTTCCACAATCTTCTTCCAAACTCCAATATAAGAGAGTTTTACTTTTGAAGGATTATCAATAACGACTTGAAAGCCGCCTGAACAAGATGGATCCCCACAAACTTTTCTATTTTCGTGCGTGGTCCAAAAAAAAGTATTACATGTTTCACATTGTTTTCTGAGATATCCCAATTCTCTTAACTCCTTAGTGGGAAAAAATTCATCAGGATTCCGTGAAGCAATTTCTTTAAAAATTTTTTTTAAATCCTTGTCTGTCCTTGCTTGTTTGAGTTCCTCAACATCTTTTTTAGAAAGCATTTTAACTACTAAGTTCTATTTGTAAGTAATTAAGAATTGATATTTAATTAAATTCATGTTATCCTAAAACTTTTTTTAAATTTTGCCAGTAAAAGTTAAATGATAAAGAAAAAAGATGATCAAAATTTTTTTAAAAAGCATAAAATGTCCTTTACAACACTCATTTTTATAAAAAAATTATAATCTTAAAGTCTGAAACCGAGAATATCCTCTTTTTGAGAAATCATAATCAAGAAATTCGATTATTTCTGGTTTTATTTTTAATATTAAATCTCTCTTGCCGCGAACAATTTTTTGAGCTTTTTCAAATTCTGGAACACCTTCTCTTAAAAATATCAATCTATCCTTACCTCTCACAGTTATTTGCATTCCTTGGATTTTTCCTTCTGAAAGTGGGGTATAGATGCCGATGCTTATAGTT
Source organism: uncultured archaeon (assembly GCA_964538145.1). Lineage (GTDB taxonomy): Archaea > Asgardarchaeota > Lokiarchaeia > Sigyniarchaeales > SOKP01 > SOKP01. The sequence continues at coordinate 4,616 of CAZIEC010000025.1, read as the reverse complement.
GGATTTTCTTCAATATTCTTTACTTTTCTTCCAGGAGATAATCCAACATAAATTGTAAAATCATCCATTTCACTATTTGGATCCATATAAAAATCCAGTGGCGTTGCCCGAGGAATATTATTTGAACACGTGCATAATACTAAAACCTTTCTCTTACTCAAGAATGTTCTTATCTCTTTTATTAATTCATTTCTGGGCATTTCTTTTTTCATTTAATTCACAAAAATGAGGAATTTAATTTAAGAATTATTTCTTAAAAGATTAAATTCTTTCTTGAAATATAAAATTTTTTAAAGTTATCAAGTGAGAATTTAAAGATTATTTTTTTAATTTATGTTAAAACTTGAAAAATTAGGATTAGGGAAATCAAGATTATCAACTGCAGCATGAACATAAGGAGAAATATAACCGCTTCCTAACACCATGATCCTAATTTTTTCACCTAATGAAGGATTTAAAGCAGTTCCGAATTTTAATAATGCTCTTTCTGGTATTTCGCTTGAGATCGTGTTAATGACCTTATCAACTTTTGATAGAGAGAGTTTATGATCTCCTGAAACGGAGACTATGCAATTATCTACTTGATTTGGATCTGGATCCAAGAGAGGATTATTTATTGCTAATCTTGCTTTTTTAATTAAATCATCATCATCACCTAAAGTTTCAGTAATACCAATCAATCCTGTAGGGTATTTTCCTTTTCTTTTCAACACTTTTTTGATGTCAGCAAAATCAATATTAATGAGACCACAATTATCTATTAAGAAAAGTATCTCGCTAATGCATCGAATTAAAACTTCATCCATGATCTTAAATCCAGTTAATATGGGTAAATTTTTATTGAATCTAAGAAGATTATCATTTGGAATCGTTATCAACGTGTCTGAATGCTTTGCCAGCTCATTTAAGCCCATTTTGGCTCGCTCTCTTCGTTCTTTACCTTCTGATGTAAATGGAATAGAACAAAAGCTAACAACAATAGCTCCTCTCTTTTTTGCTTCTCTTGCGATGATAGGTGCTGCCCCCGTTCCTGTACCGCCTCCCAAACCAAATGTTAGAAAGACTACATCTTTATCCACTAATTCAGAAATTCTATCTGCATCCTCTTCGGCGGCAGCAGCTCCTATTCTAGGATCATTTCCAGAACCTAACCCATTACAAATATTTTTTCCAATTAATAATTTTTGTTTAGCATTAGAATAGTATAAATCATGTGCATCTGTATTTACATTTAAAGTATTAAATTCAATGAATCCATCTTCATTCATCCTCGAGATTGTATTATTACCTGCTCCTCCGATGCCTATAACTATCGATCTAACTTTTAATTTCTTAAGCAAGCTAGCTAAAAATTTATCACTATCAACACGGGATTTGTCCATTAAATCCAAGTTATTTTTTGCAATTTCTTTAAATCTTTGTCGAGTAGAAATGCGGTTTTTAGCTAATTTTAACAATTCATCATCTTTATATTCCATGTATTATCATCATGACATCTAATAATTATCGTTAGAATATGAGTATCATCTCTAAATAATATTTGATAGTAATATTTGAATAATATCACAATTAAACAAATAAGTTAAAATGAGTTCTTAAGATGGATTTTAATTTGCAATGTCAATATAACATCCAATCAAAAACCTTTTTACTAATGAACATGAGATATACACGAATATTCCTTTTTTTTAAATAATAATCCAACCCTTTTTTATGTGCTAGTGGTACAATTTTAGATTTTAAACTAAGAATTATATAAGTTTAAATAACATTTTATTTATAAAAAATGAATGAGTAGTTTGTTTTCAATAAGATTTATTTATCAAATTTAGAGATTTCATATGATTAACATTAATCAAAAAGAAATAAAAGTTCCAACCTTTTTACAGGAAAAAAATGATTTAATTGGTTTAGGAGTAGTCTTAATAAAGAAAGATAATAATGAAATCTTGTTCATAAAAGGAATAAAATATTCTTTTCTCGAAATATTAATTGATAGTTATCATAATGACATAATACGATTGAAATCAGGAAATTTTTTTGATAATTTTAGCATTTATACTATATATATTCATTTTTTTGAATTTAAAAAGAGTGAGATCATTGTAGTTTTCTACGTGTCTGATGATAAAGGATTGATAATAAATGATAATCTTTATGCATTATCTTACAAGTTAATTAATTGTTATAATGAGGATTTTTCAGAAGCAAAAATAAATGCCCTATTAAAAGAAATTTTTCCCACTGTAGAAGGTGTTGCTGGTGTTTTTATCATAAAAATTTCTGGTCATTCACTTTTTACAAAAGTAAATAAAAATCTGAGATTTTTAGAAGATAATTCTGTTCAAATCGGAGGTTTTATTTCTGCTTTTTTAATCTTCTCAAAAGAAATTCTCAAAAAGATCTCTAATGAAGAATACATAAGAGCCATAAATTTTGACAAATTTGATTTTATAATTCATGAGAATAATGATATAATTTTTGCTTTTCTATTAAGAAAGGATAAAAAAATCTTCGATATTGAGAGATATATTGAATTGATTAAGGAAGAATTTTATATAAGATATGGTGATTTGATAAGAGAATTTAATGGTAAAGTAACAAATTTTAATGAGTTTGAAAGTGTTATTGAGAAATATTTCATTATATGATTAAAATAAAATTGTTATTGTTATTTTTTTAATTTTTAAATTATTAAAATTCAAAAAAACAAGGAAAAATTAAATTATAGATGATAACTCACATTTCATATTTTTATGAAAATATATTTATATATCTAAATTATCAATATTATAAAGATGACGGTTCTGTTAGATTTAGAATTAATCTTAAAAAATTTAGTCGATAAATTAGGATCGTCAGTTTATTTTATTTTAATTTCTTCAGAAAATGGCGTGGTAATAAAATCTTACATTAACGAGGAAGAATTTAATAAAACTGCAATCTCTCTTAATATTTCACAATTATACGAGTTAGCTGAAGAAATTACGGATTCTATCGGCCTTCATAGTCCAGATTTTAACATAATACATTCAGATAATTATTATATTTTATCAATTAAGATTTTAGAAAAATTGATAATCTTACTTACGTTGGATACAATAGATATCGCTGAAGTATTTCAAATCATTAATCAATCCATCAATGTCACGTGATTTACTTCTTTTTATTATCCTCATTTTATCTTAGTATGAGAATATTTATATTATAATAATTGCTCATAAACATTATTTAAATTTACTTAACTTTCCATTATTTCATGACCGCTTTTCTTCAAATTTGATTTGATATAATTAATGATGTATTGTCTTAAAGATTATTTATTTCGAAAAATTAAAAAAAAAAAAATAAAAAAAAACAAAAAAAATAATAATTTCTCTTTTAAGGAGGATATCTCAATTCGTAAATGCTTTTTCCTCCATTTAATGGACCTTTTAAATAAGGTTCTATTTCTTTTGGGTCTCTCTGGGTTATCATTTCTGTAGGTGGTAATTTTCCTGGAGGGAATTTTTCTAAGATATCTTTTACAAGTTTTTCTAAATAATCTAAGAACGCTTCCATTCCTGCCTTCCCTTTTTCAAAAGAAGCCTTACTAGGACATCCGATATGGCCTTCAGGATATGCAGCTACTTCTATTGGGCCAAAACCAACTTGACCATACCACCTAATGGGTAATTGATAAATATTTCCAGCCTTGTCTACGTGTCCAGGAATCCAACTTACAGGAGTATTGTCCTCGCAAGCATCTATTTTTTTTACCATTTCTGGAAATAATGTCATTGAAAATGAAGTTTCAGCTTCATCGGCATGAATAAAAGGAGTTTCAAATGGACCACCATGTTCTTTATCCTTGCAATATTCTGGGATTGCATGATACCAATTTACATTGCAAATAATTGCTGGCAATTGATAATTTTTGGCCCATTCGTGAATTGCAGAAGGAATCACATATTCTTGGCCATGTCCATTTAATAATATCATTTTTCGGAAGCCCATATTCCAGCAACCTGCCATTACTGCCCTTAATAAACCTTTAAAAATTTCTTCTGGAACAACTATCGTTCCTGGCATCCCTAAATGATGGTAAGGGTTTAATCTACTTAAACTAAACGTTTAAGAATGTGATCCATACCAAATGGGTTGAGCCACGGTGCAACCAGTTTTTTGGGCCACTAATTCTGCCATTCTCGTAACTAGAAATGTATCTTCTCCAATACAAGCTGCTGGACCATGATTTTCAGTAGATCCGCATGGAATTATGATTAAATCATTTTTTTTAACTCTTTCTTTAATTTCTGCGATTGACATGTTTTGCAGATATATTCCATCTGGTAAATCCATATGTCCTCCCTTTGGAGGGAGATTCCAATCAGTCATTTTTATTATTTCACCTTAAATTTTTTATTATTCTTTAAATCATTAAATATTGGAGATTTGATAAATTTTTAATAAATGTTAATTTTAAAAAAGTTAATGTTGTTAAGCATAGTATCTGGGTTGGGTGAATCTCGATCTAATAAGGAAACAGTACTAAAAAAGTTCACTTCCCTCTGCCAATTGCTTAGTTCATTAAAATATGATGGAATAGAGTTAAGCATCCTTGAACCCGAAAGAAT
>CAZIEC010000024.1:13688-21664 GCA_964538145.1 uncultured archaeon | reverse complement strand
TATCAAACTATCATTGATGACATATCTCCATTTATTTGCGCTAATAATTCTAAAAAATATTGAAAAAGAAAATGTAATGATCGGGAATAATAATAATAAAAAATTGCACCAGGACTGCGATAAAACAAGCAAGTACATTAACGTAAAAAGTATAACATCTCTGACAAAAGCTTCATTTATTAATTTCCTTAACGGGATATATTCATCCTTGCTATTATCCTCGGTCATTTTAATAAGAAAACTTTCTTAATAATTAAACTTTTATACTTTTTATATAATCATAATTAAATGATACAAGAAAATAAAAAAATTTTCTCTTTAAATTAAAAGGAAAACGTGATGAATTACAATACTTTTTTTCCTTATGAAAAATTCAGGAAAAATCAAGAAGAAGTCATAAAAAGAATAGAGAAGGGAGCAAGAGAACGCAAAAACATGCTATTGGTTGCTCCAAATGGAACGGGTAAAACCATCATTGCTTTAAGCGCACTTCTTCCTTTAGCATATCAAAAAGATTTAAAAATTATTTACATGTGTCGCACTCATGCCCAAAATGCAAGAATCATTAAAGAATTAATAAAAATTTCAGATTATTTAAAGGATAAGGGAAGCGAGCTTAAAGTTAATGGCTTATCGATTAGAGGACGGAATGAAATGTGCTTAAATAAGACTTTATTAGAGCTTAAGGCAAATCCAAGAGAAGCAATGGCAATTTGTAGCGATATGCGGCGTAATAAAACCTGTTCTTACTTCTTAAACTTATTGAGAAAGAAAAATGAAGATGAATCTCTCATTTTTATATCACCAACTATCTTAGAAAAACCAATAGATGCTGAAGAATTAATCAATTTATGTAAAGAAAAGCGAATTTGCCCTTATTTCTTGACCAAATATTTATTAAACAAAATGAGATTAATCATCTGTAATTATCAGTGGATTTTTAATCCCGCCATCAGGGAAAATTTTTTGGATTTTATTGGTGATGATTTAGAAAAAAGCATTTTAATTCTAGATGAATGTCATAACATTATTGATGTAGCCACAGAAATAAATTCAAGCAGATTGACTCCTTATTTATTAAGATTAGTATTTAGAGATCTTGAAACCCATGGTTCATCGCTATTAATGCGTGAATTTGTAGAATTTTTACAAAAATTATTGGCTCAAAAAGCTAGGTTCATGAAATCAGAAGAAGAAAAGATTGATCCTTTCAAATTATTAAAGCTGATTAATGAGGAAATGGGATTTTCATCCTTAATTGAGTTTAAAAACTTTGTTAAGGATTTATTTGAATTTAGTGAGTCTGTACATGAAGAAAAATTGGCTAATGGCCAAGTATCACGAGATTATATCGGTAGTTTGGCCTCTTTTTGGTTGAAATGGATAGAAACTCATGCCTCAGATAATTATTTCTTTTGTTATACGTTAAAAAAGCAAAGAGGGAAAAAAACAGTAAACTTAGAAATTGTTGCTTTAGATCCTAGAGAAATTGTTGTCCCTATTTTAAAAGAATGTTATACTTCTTTAAGCCTGTCAGGAACCGTTAATCCATTCGTATATTCTCATTTAATGGGAATGAAAGATACTGGAAAAGATTTTGACGAGATAGAGTTAGACTCTCCTTTCAAAAAACAAAATATTAAGGCGATAATTACAGAAGGAGTTAATACAAGAAAAAATAGTAGAAATGAATCGATGTATGATAAAATGCTCAATAAAATAGATGAAGTGATTAGATGCACTCCAGCGAATATTGGAATATTTTGCGCTTCTTATAAAGTGCTTAATGCTCTTTTAGAACGAGGAATTGATTTAGTAGTAAGAAGATATGGAAAAAAACTAATTGTTGAAAATCCTAATCTCTCAGCATCGGAGAATGCATCCTTAGTTAGAATATTTAAGAGATTAGCTCACCCTCCAAATAAAGGGGCAGTATTACTTGGAGTTTGTGGGGGACGAAATTCAGAAGGAGAAGATTATCCAGGAGATTTCATGAATTCGGTAATCATTGCCGGTTTTCCCTATCACTTGCCTACTCCAAGAGTAGATGCTAAAATAAAGTATTATGATAAAGTTTTTTACAATAGGGGTTGGCTTTTCGCTTATTTTTATCCTGCAATGCAAAGGGCTAACCAAGCGTCAGGAAGGCCCATAAGAAAAATAGACGATAAGGGTGCCATAATTTTCATGGATTCCCGCTTTAAAGAGAAACTAAATTGGATTTCATCTTGGGTTAGAAATCAAATTGAAATAGTTCCAGATATTCCTGGCGAAATTTCAAGTAAATTGTGTCAATTTTGGAAAAGAAATTAAATAGAATAAGAAAAATGGATTATTTAAATTTTAATAAAATGCTAAATGCAGAAATGAGAGGAAAAATTATCATTATCCATAATATCTCATAATAATTCGAATTAAAAATAAGAATAATGCTAAAAAAAATCCCACCTAAGAAACTCCCAGTAAAAAAACTTGAATTTGCTAAACCTATATATTTCCCCTTATTTTGGGGTGTTGTTCTTTTAGCAATATAGATTTGAGTTGCATTCCAAAAAAATGTAAAAGAACAAGACAATAACACTTGATCAATCAAAAATGCTACGAAATTATTTGAAAAGATATAACCCGTAATTGTTGCGGCACTTAAAATGTAGCCCATTATCATGAAAAGTTTTAAATTTTTATCTTTCATTATGTTTCTAGTTAGCAACATTAAAAAGAATTGAATTAAAGGGTTAAAACCTATTAAAAAGCCTATTTCTAAATCATTTGTCAAGCGGATTGCCATTAGTATGGATAATATGGATAATATTGGTCTTGTCCCAAAATTTCTAAAAAAGAGTGCAATATAAATAGATTTTGAAATTGGAGTCTTTACTTCTAAATTATCATCAGATTTTTCATTTTTTAAATCTTCCATTTCTTATTGAACATCAATTTGTAAAATCTTTTTGTTTTCTTCTTTAATGAATAGTGCTAAGAAAATGTTTAAGAAATATAACATTAGCACGAACAATAAGAAATGATTTATTCCATTAACTTCTACAACCAAACCGCCTAATTGAGAACCAACATACCATCCTAAAACCATGGTCATGTTATAATAAATAATTTGTCTTGATCGATTTTCTACTAATTCTTGAAACAATGGCATGATCATTCTATAACAAGAGTTAAAAAAACTTAATAATAAGATGAGTAATGCAATAAAAATTACATCCCTTGTTAGATTTAATAAAAAAACAGTAAAAGTTGCACCGATTAACCCAATTTTAAAAAAATATCCTCTATTTTGGACTTTATCCGAGAATTTTCCTATGAATGAAGGGAATAGACTAGAAGAAAATGGAAAGATTGTCGTTATTAATTGAATTTGAACTCTATCAATTCCAAGATATTGCAAAAATAATGGAATAAAAGTTATAATTGTCATCGACGCAGAACTAAAGAGAAGCACTGAAACATATATTAAATATATATATCTTTTTGTTCCTATCAAGACAATCTTAAAATATAGTATTAATATATTTAAATTAATAATTGGTCATATAATCTTATTAATTTTTTAGTGACTTTCTCCCAAGTGAAATTTTCTTTCACTCTTTTTAAACAGTTTTCCATTATATCATCATATAATTTTGGATTTTTAGTGGCAAGCAATTTAATTTTTTTATCTGGTATTTTTTTTACCATTTTTTTAAATACGTGCCTGTTAAGGCCTTGATTATTACTTGATTTTGCAAGTTCTCCCAATTCTGACAATTTAATCATCGAAATGAGAGCAGAAATAAATTGCTTTAAATTGTCCTTTTCAATTAAAATACCAGTTCCTTCTTTTGGATTCTCTCTGATATCTATTACGGTTTCTTGTAATCCTCCTACTCTAGTAGCAATTATGGGTAACTTTAATGCCATTGCCTCTAAAGCCATTATTCCAAAAGGTTCCCAACGCGATAAAGCACAAAAAATATCAGCAGATAAGTGTGCTAAATGGAAAATGTCAGAAGCTACTCCAAAAATGATTCTTACATTATTTGGATATTTTTTCACTTGACTTGCATAAATTTTAATTTCATTTAAGCTATAATCAGTCGGCAATATTAGAAATAAGAACTTTACATTCTGCACGTGTTTTATGATTGTTGGCATTGATTCAAAAATGATTTCAAACCCCTTTTGAGGTGAAATTCTTCCAGTGGTCAATATCAGTGGTCCTGAACTGGAAAAGGGCTTAATCGTCCCATTTTTAATAAAAGGGTTTCCATTTGAAATTTCATTTATTACTTGGAGAACTTTTTCAGAATTGATGAGCGGACTCTTAGTTAAATGGCCCAATTTGTATTCTAATAAAAATCTTCTAAGATCTTTTCTCGTTATGGTATTCTCTTTTGAGAGTCTTAGGAAAGTTCTAATTTCTTTTTCATTATCCGATAAAATTCTTTCTCTAATGTTATTATAGTCCCAATCACATCCATCCCATATAAAATCACTTTTAAATTTGATTAATTCATTACCGCAATTTGGAATTATGTCCGAATTTAAATATGATTTACTAACAGTAGTAACTAAGTCGCAAACTAAAGCTCCCATCTGCTCGACAGTTGGTAACCCTTTTTTAACATTTTTACCAATTAAATCATGAATTTCCTTTATTGAAAAATTCTTAAAACCATCCTTTAATTTGATCCTAATCTTCCGGTCATCTACTCCACATGCGTGATAAAAATCTAAGCCATATCTAGGCCAAGTTAGCAAATGTATGGTTATAATTGAATGGACATCTAAATCATTCTCATTTAATTCTTGTTTTAATGCAATGAAAGGAATGACGGAATGATAATCGTGTAAGTGGATAATGTCAGGCAATCCGTTCTTGTTATTTTGAATTAAATGCCTGATGTAATATTTCATCGCTAAGCTAAAAAAGCATACTTTACCCATTAATACATCTTTACCATAAATATTTTCATTTTCTAGGAAACTTGAAGAAAAATCATCCACGCCTTTAATTAAAACTATTTTTATACCTTCTTTATTTAAAAGATAATACTCAATGCGATATTCTTGGATTTCGTCAATTGATGAAAATGAATTTGGGTTTATCTTTCCTTTACACATGACATCTAACTTCTCTATTATAGCAGTATTCATCTGACGCTGTACTTGACCATGTGATGGCATGAATACGGTAACATCAAATTTATCTTTCAAATATCTTGCTTGGTTTGCGGGTACTTCACCCAATCCCCCAACCTTTGCAATCCCCGCTAATTCAAATGTAAAAATCCAAATTTTTTTCTTGTTAATCATGGTAAAATAGCTTTAATCTCTTAATTTTAACTGATTTCAAAATCTTTAAGCAAGAGCAATATTTTTTTAATAATACAATGTGTAAAAATAAAGCTATTATTAAAACTTGATCAAAACTAAATACACATGTTATAACAGCTTGAATTTTATAAAAGAAAAATAGAAATTTGTATAATAACGAGATAATATTATTATATTAATCATTTCAGTTTATTACGTAGAATTTCGCCATTTAATGCTCCAGTATGCCTTCCTTTTTCAACTGTTATTTGACCATTAACAATAACGTAATCAATCCCTATTGGCGGTTTGCAACCATCTACTAAAGTTCCTTGCTCATTTATGGTATTGAAATCAAAAATCACGATATCTGCTTTATTTCCTTCGGAAATAACACCCCTATCACTTAGATTTAAAATGGAAGCAGGTAGAGAAGTTAATCTTCTAATCATTTCTTCCAATGTAACAATTTTCTTCTCTCTAACCCATCTAGCAATTACTCTTGGAAAAGCACCATAAGTGCGAGGATGTGTATTCCCTCCAATAATTAAAATTGCATCTGAACTTAGCGATACCATCTCTTGCCTAAATAAAGGTATCATCGTGTTATCTTCATCTTTTGAAAATAAACGTATCATTATTCCTCCTTCTTCTTCAAGAATATAATCCAATAAGGCATCTTCTATGTTCTTATTAGGATATAATGCGGAGAGCACCTCATTTAATGGTTTACCTTCTACGTGATGCCTTTTTGCAGAATAAATTACAGTTACGCTTTTGCTAAGTGCAGGAATTATCTTCTTTTTAATGATAGATTTCGGAATGATTCTCATGAATAAAGGAGCATCTGATATGAACATGTCATATAACTTTTTGAATATCTCTTTCTTTATCTTATTACGAATTGATGGTTCACTTAAATTCTTCTTAAAGTCATTAAATACCCAAGTGGGTAATAAAACAAGCGATAAACTAGTGAATCCATCTGGATATACGGTGCTATCTGCGGTGATGTCTAATCCTTCTTCTCGAGCCCTTTTCATTAATTCAATAGCTTTCTTTGTAAGTTCTTCTGCCTTATATCTACTTATCACGCTCCAATGCGATATGTGAGCACGGATATTTGCTTCACGAGCAATTCTTATTAATTCTTTCATTCCAATATCTACCACGCCAGCACCTTCATTTCTCATGTGCGAATCATAGATACCATCATATTTTGAAACAACTTTAGCCAATTCTATGAGTTCTTCTGTAGTTGAAGAAGATCCTGGGGGATAAACAAGTCCCGTAGAAAGTCCAAATGCGCCCATTTCCATGTTTTCTCTGACAATTTGCTTCATCTTTTCCATCTCCATCTCATTAGGTTTTCTGATGCTAGTTCCCAAAACGCAACCCCTTACATTTCCTTGAGGAATTAAAAAAGCGATGTTAATGGAAATTCCCTTAGCTTCAAGTGTTTCAAACAAATCTTTTAAATTTTTAAAAGTATAGCTTGAACTACAAAAACCCTTACTAACAAAATTCAAATAATAATCCTTTAATTTTTCATTGACAGGAGCAATTCCAATTCCACACACTCCAACTAATATTGTAGTCATGCCTTGTCCTACAAATGCTTCTGCTTTATTTGCATCCATAATAGTTAAATCGGCATGATTATGCATGTCTATAAAACCCGGACAGACGATTTTTCCATTAGCATCGATGGTCTTAGCATTATTTGAAGACAAATCTTTACCTATTTTTGTTATTAAGTCTCCTTTTATAAAAATATCAGCCTTGTAGCGTTGCCTGCCAGTTCCATCAATAATAGTTCCATTTTTAATTAATATTTCCATATCTTAACCTTTTATTTCTAAAAATTTTGATATAAAACAAGATTTTATAAGAAATAATTGTAATAGTAAAATTAAAAAATTAATTAAAGTGAATTTATAGAATGTGTGACACTTATGTGAGCCTACATGGCTCATCAAAAGATGGAAGCGTTATATTTGGAAAAAATAGTGACAGATTAGAGTCTGAACCTCAATTAATAACTTATCAACCACGAAAGACATATTCAAGTGGAGAAATGTTAAAATGCACTCACATTTCAATTCCACAAGTTAAAGAAACTGCAGCTATCATTCTAAGCCAACCTTATTGGATATGGGGTGCTGAAATGGGAGCTAATGAATATGGTGTGGTAATAGGAAATGAAGCTGTGGCAACAAAAGAACCACTTCAAGAAACTGGATTATTGGGTATGGATTTACTTCGTTTAGGTCTTGAAAGGGGAAAAACAGCAAGAGAGGCTCTAAATGTTATAACCTCATTGCTTGAAGAATTTGGTCAAGGAGGTCCTCACAATAAAAAAGGATTAAATTACCATAATTCTTTCATAATTGCCGATCCTAATGAAGCCTTCGTATTGGAAACTGCTGGTAAGTGGTGGATAGTTGAAATTGTAAAAGAATACAGGTCAATTTCTAATAATATTTCAATACGAGGAAAAGGAGATATGCGACGGGAGGGAATTGTTCAACATGCGATTGAAATGGGTTATTGTAAGGATGATTCAGATTTTGATTTTAAATTGATTTTTTCTCCATCTCCATTACCTGAAGTTTTTCCAGAAAATAGCAGGGATGGCTGTTCTTTAAATCAGCTTGGTAAAAATA
>CAZIEC010000024.1:0-13588 GCA_964538145.1 uncultured archaeon | reverse complement strand
TGGGTAAAACATCATGAATTCATCGCACCATATAAAAAAAATCCAAAAAAAGAAAATGCAGAACGGGACATTTATTATAAGAAAATACGAGAAATTGAGAAAGATTTGATAAATAAGGTAAATGAAACCCTAAAATTAGAAGATACAATTTTAGAAGAAGAATTTCTAAATTCCATTAAATCAGTAAATAAGCTTGGTTGGAATAAAACGCTGGAGATGATCCAGTGATGTGTGATACTTTAGTGGCGTTAGGAAACTCTACTAAGGATGGAACTGTTATTTTTGGTAAAAATAGTGATAGACCTTCGAATGAAGTTCAATTAATAACTTATAGCCCTAGAAGAAAATATTCTGAAGGAGAACTCGTAAAGTGTACTTACATTTCGATTCCTCAAGTGAAAGAAACTTTTGCAGTCTTACTTAGCCAACCTTTTTGGATGTGGGGTGCTGAGATGGGGGCTAATGAAAATGGCGTGGTAATAGGAAATGAAGCCGTATATACACTAGAACCATTACGCAATAGCGGATTATTAGGAATGGATTTATTAAGATTAGCACTTGAACGAGCAAGAGATGCAATGGAAGCCCTAAAAGTCATTACATCATTATTAGAAACATACCATCAAGGAGGAGGGTGTTCATTAGATGATAAGAGTTGGATTTATCACAATTCATTTTTAATAGCAGATTACAAACAAGCTTTTGTTCTTGAGACTGCTGATGATTGGTGGATCGCAGAAAAAGTAAAAGATGTCAGATCTATTTCAAATGAAATCTCTATTAGAGGGAAAGGAGATTTACATAAAAAAGGCATTATTCAACATGCAATTGAAATGGGATATTGTAAAGATGATGATGAGTTCGATTTTGCAGTTACTTTCTCAGGAATGAGTAGATTTAATAAATTATCTCCATATTCAAGAGGAGGAAAAACTTCTTTATTGTTAAAGAAAAATAAAGGTGATATCACTCCTAAATTAATGATGGAATTTTTACGAGAACATGAAGCTGGTATATGCATGCATGGTGGTTTTGAATCTACGGGTTCTCAAGTTTCAATGCTTGATAAAAAGGAAAAAAAACACTTGCATTGGTTTACTGGTACTACATTGCCTTGTTTAAGCGTGTATAAGCCTTATGCATTTCCAGTAGAAAAACAACACGTGCATGAACCGGGGCCTTATAACAACGTGAGGGATGATTGGATATGGAATAAACATGCTCGATTTGTAAGAAAATTACTATTTTCCAATAAAAATGCTATAATGAATTATAGAAAAAAAATTAGAAATATTGAACGCGAAATAACTGAAAAAGCAATCGAGCATGACTTTAGTTCAAATGGTAAGGAGTTTTCTGAGAAAATTTCTGAACTAAATCAAAAGGCTTGGTCAGAAGTAAATAACTTAGTTAATGAATAAGCATCAAGATTTTATTTCTTTAAATAAAGAAATCATCTTGTTTTCAATAATTAATCCTGCTAGAGGACTAAAGCTGGGTAAAGGTTCATATCCTCCGACTTCAATGTATTCATTCATTGGAAACAAGTATGCAATCCAATCTTGAGAGTTTTGAAATATGAAAGTATTTTCTTTTCCAACTACTGAATGCTCTAGTATCGCTTTCCCAATATCTTCAAATAATTCACCTGGCACGCATGCGATTCCAAGATCTTTTCTTTTACCATTTTTATTTGCTGTAATTTTAATGAATTGAATTAGTGTTTTTGTCCTAGATTTTCTCAGATTTTTATCCAAGTTAAATATTGGAAAATTTGCGCTAGAGATGTTATACTTTCCAACATTCATTAATAAGTATTTTTTAATCCAAAAGAATAACTTGTTGTTAAACCAAGTTCTTGAGAAATAACGATAATCCTTAAATGGAACCCAAAATTCTCGTACGTACGTATCGAGATTGATTTCATCATAGAATTTATTGTCAAGTATCTTACTAGCTAATTCAAGAACTTCATTAGCAATTATTTTACCTATTCTCTGCGTGTCTTCATAAGTTCCCAATTGATCATAAATCTTATTTTTATCTTCTTCTAATGCTTCATAATCAATCCCACAAGTAGTTATTGGGTTTAAATCTCCAGATGGTCCATTAAAAAATATTGCTTTTATCTTATTGTTTGTTCTCGTTTCAATTTCTTTCAAAAGTTGACCAGGATAATCAGCAGAAACTTTAAAATTTTTAAAAGATAAAGTAGTTGGATGGCAAGCATAATTAATAATAACTCCCATGATCTCTCTTGAATCTGGTTTTTTGAATGCGATTATTCCCAAATTTGGTTTTGATCGCCATGAAGGATGCCTTCTATTAATCACGATATCTGGATTAAACTCTTCAATTGTCCAACTAAACTCACATGGTTCTAAACTTACAAATAAATTATCTACCATCTTTACAATTTGGTTACTCATCCAGACAATGTATTTATCATTTCTATTAGCACCGAACATGATACCTCGCATGACATTAAAAAGTCCTCCTGGCCAATGAAATTCTCCAGTTAAATCAAATGCAGCATGTGTATGAATTGCATGTATAATAATATTATTAAAATCTAACTCAGGATGCCTTTCAATTATTTTATTTCTTATATATCTACTTATGGAAATTGGAATTTTTAATAAATCTAAGGAAATTAATAATAAAGTATTCTTACCTTCCAATTTATCATTTCCATCAATGAGGACGCCATGAGCATGAACATCATCAAATTTTCCAGTACAAGTGCTTTTTCTAGTATAACCCGCTAAGGGCATTCCTTTATAATTTTTGGGTGTAATGTTAATTTTATTAAACGCAACTCTCATATTTAAGCAATAAATGATATTTTTTCAAAAACTTTTTCTTTTTTTATTTTCGATTAATAGGCATTATTTAATGCGAAAATTTTTATTTTTTTCTTTACTTTCCTACTCAATTGCTATATTAATTTAATAGAAATTTTTAGGTAATTAACCAATGTCAATTAATAAATTGGAAATACTTGGATTGGAAGGAAACGTTGTTAGTTATAGAAGAAGTCGCCACGTTATCCATCCAAAACATTGCATTTTGGTTTTTCCAACAATTAAAACTAGAAAAGAAGCTAATAAATTGATTGGAAGAACTGTTGTTTGGACTAGTCCGACAGGAAAGCAATTAATTGGAAAAATAACGAGAGCTCATGGTAATAATGGGGCTGTTAGGGCACATTTTAAAAAAGCCGGTCTTCCTGGACAAGCCATTGGAACAAAAATTAAAATAATAAAATAGAGAAATTCATTAAATGATTCTCAAGTGGAGTTTTTGACTACTTATTAGAATTTGTTCTAATCCACAGGCATTTTTTAAAATAATAGAAAATTTAAACTCATCTTTGAAGATTTTTAGGATTTTCATTTAAAAACGCTTAATTATTAAGAATTAAATTAATTTTAAACTTACAAAACTAATTTTAACATTAAATTAGAGCAGAAAAAGAATTATTTTTGCATGTATAACCAATAGATTACTAGAAAACAACAATATGAAAAAACTTAAGTTTTTAATATTAAAATTTTTTGTGTTTTTTTAGGTATTTGTGATTAAAATTTAGTAAAAGTATTTTAAAACTAGAAAATCTAATAAGTAGTCAATAATGATATCCAAAAAAGAACTAAAATAAATTTTAGTGATATTTCCGGAATTTAATATCATGAATGAGGATTTAATTGAAAAAATTAAAATAATGAATTTTTTATTGCACGATGGTTGAAAGGTTCAATTCTTATAAGAATTTCAAAAATAGTATTGGAAAGCAATTTTAGATCATCAATTTTAATTACACAAATAGAAAAGAAAGAAACATGTCATCTGAAAATAAAATAGAAAGTGTAGATGTGCCCTCATCAATGTTTAAGCTTTTTAAAAAACAAGAACCTAACATTATTGATTTCTTTTCAAATTTGGTTCATGATATAAAAAAAGGAACAAATACAATCTATGGAGAAAGATACATGTACATTAATGCAAATGCGTTAACGTATCAATTAAGAGATAGCCTTGAGAAAATGTTAGGTGAGAGTGGGGCATCCATAGTGTTATACAATATGGGAAAAGCTTTAGGGTCTGCTGATTGTAAAAAAATTGCTAAGACTTATAGATTAACTGATCCTTTTGATAAATTATCTGCAGGACCAATATATTTTAATTTTGCAGGTTGGGCTTATGTAAAAATATTGCCAGGTTCTAAACTGGTAAGATCTGAAGATTATCTTCTCATTTATGACCATCCAAATAGTTTTGAAGTGAATAAGTCAGCAAATAAAAAGACATGCTACATTAACGCGGGATATTCTTGTGGGTGGTGTAGTGAAGC
Source organism: uncultured archaeon (assembly GCA_964538145.1). Lineage (GTDB taxonomy): Archaea > Asgardarchaeota > Lokiarchaeia > Sigyniarchaeales > SOKP01 > SOKP01. Next base: position 9,234 of record CAZIEC010000024.1, on the reverse strand, counting down.
TTTAGATTTACCCCTAGTAGCAAGAGAAATTTCTTGTGAATCTAAGGGTGATAAATCGTGTAGATTCATAATGGCACATCGAGATAAAATCATGGAGCATTTAAAAGATACAAGAATTGAAGAATATCTGAAAATCTAAAAGAGAACTCGTTAAAAAAGGCTTATATCTTAACAAGGTTTTTTATGAAATTATATAGAAATTTACATTTACTGTTTTTAAGACAAATTTAATGCTCATCTTGAATATATGATACAATCAAATTCATCTATTTTTACCGTAATATTCAAATAACATATCTATTGAAATTTTGAAAATTCCTCTAAATCATTGATAAGGCTTTTGAATTTTTGAATTAAAATCTATTTATTGATTTACAAACATGTCAGAACAACTACATCAAATGTGTCGTTTTTGCCATAGGAATGTAAAGTTAGCTTATTATTGTGAGAATTGTGGATCTAGTTGTTGTTCTGACTGTTTGAAGGAAAAAAAAATGGAAAGCTTCAGGTGCCAAAAATGCGATTCAATTAACATTGAATTTTCGGATTCTGGAAATAAGAAAATATGTAAGGATTGTGGAAGTGAAGATATTTTTCAATCGACTCAACTCATAAAATCTTGTCCAAAATGTGGTTCAACTTCAATTATAAACATATATGAAAAAAAAGAAAATTTAGAAAAGCAGTTCCTCAATTTAATAAAAAATACTCGCGATTTGGTTGAACCATTAAATGAAATCGTTAATAATTTGTATTATTACAGGCAGAAAGTATTAAATGCAAGAAATCCTCCTATAAAATGTTATCATTTTCCTCAAATGGAATCAGAACTATTAGCACTTTTCAAATTATTCATTTACACGAAACAAAATTTACAAGAAAAAATAAAATTATTTTTCGTAAACATTTCTCGAAATAGGGATTATTTCTTCAATATCTACTCGCAACCAAATGGAAATATTAGCATTTTATCCGACATTCTGGAAAATCTTTCAATTAACTTTAATTCGATAAAAGAAACAATTACTAATAATATCAAGGCAATCACTACCAGTCTCAATGAATTACAAAAAAATCTAGATTTCATAGATAAACTAAAAATCTATTTCAGTTCTTTTAGAAAATACCTTAATTTAGCTGATGATGAAAAACCAATATATGCAATTCGCGCTAAATTATCAAATGGGCTTAACACGCATGATAAATACAAAAAAAACAAGGGGATATTGTTCATAACTAATTATGATTTATCCTTCATACATGAATTTGGACATTTCAAAAAAAAGAAAGAAGTAATTTTTAAGGCACCTGTCAAGGATTTAACAAGAATTAAAATTGTAGGTAAAATTTTCAAGAAGTTATATATAGAGTTCGAATATGGGCGATATGAATTTACACTACCTCCAAATACGATCTCAAAAGTAATGGATTACATAATATTGGCAAGAAATTTTGAGAATTCCTTCCCTTATGATGAGGAAGTTGCTAAAAAGTTAAACAATATTGAACTTGAAATAAGTGACTTAATAACATACATAGAAGAAGGAATAAATTCATTCTTTAGCATGAGATGTCAATATAGTACGTATAAAGCGGATAAAAAAAGCGATTTTCATGAAAGAACAACAATGAGCCATCCTATTCATCAAGTAAGATATTTTTATCCAAATTATGGCAGAGATCCTTTAAACGAATCAAATCACCCGGTAGGAATGATTCACAGTAATCCTCCATATCCTGAAAATTATGAGCGAGCAGCAGATCCAGGAAGCTATCATGTATCTCGGCGTGATGATTCCGTCCCATATGTGGGCCTGTCAGGCTATTCAAGCGAAAGATTTAGAGGTAGAAAGAATCCTCGTGGATATATTGACCCTTTTATTGATTTAGATCCATATTATCAAAGGTTTATGGATTTTGCTCCCGGACATCCTCCTTATTTAAGAAATCCAGGTTTTTATCTTGGGAGAAGGAAATCAAGTTCAGATTCTATAAGATATGAAGATGATGGGTATCCACAATCATTTGATAATCTTGAATATGGGAGAGAAAATTATTTATACTCATATAACCCAAATAAAATTAATAGAAGGCCACCAGCCTCACGAATGCCCCCAAGAAATGGTTTTCAAATCAATCCCGATTATTCTAAAATTCACTTAACCGATATCGTGGATGATAATTTTAATAATAAAGATGATTTTTTCAATGATAATCTATCCTTGAAAACTAAACAAAAATTACAAAAACTTGCTAATTTAGAAGAAGAGCATTATGTTTTAGAAAGTACCTTGAAAACTTTGAATGAGAAATTTGATCAAGGAGTAATTTCAGATGTGGACTATTTTAGAAGATACCAGAACTTAATGAAAAAGATTTATGTTATTGAGAAAAAAATGGAAGAAATTAATAAAGAAATTAAAGAAAATGAATCTATTAGAAATGCTTATAGAGAACTAGATAAGAAACGATACTTTACATGATCAAAAGCAAGCTTAAAAAAATAGGAATCTACCCATGAGATAAAGATTTACACTATTCTTTAAGATAATTTCTTTATGGTAATATGAAAGCAAGAAAGTATTAAGATTATCCTCCTTCTAATTCTTTCTTCAATTTTTTAATTTCATCTTCCAATTTGTCAGCAGTAAGCTCTTCATCGGTGAGCTCTTCTTTACCTTCTTCAGTATCATATTCAGAGATATATTGTAATTCATCGCTTGGGACATTAGGCATTTCGCCACCCTGTTCTAATAAGATATCAGTCTCAAGCTTGTTAAGCTCTTCAGTCACATCGATAGCTAGATCTATTTCGGGATCACCTGCAATAATTTCTGCAGACTCTTCAATTTCGCTAACATATTCATCAGATTCTTCAGCAATTTCTGCAATCTTGGTAGGAGCTGCTTTAGTAGCAATTGTTTTCAATTCATCTCTTATATCTTCCATTATTGCGCCAGTAGAAGCAATCATGTGTCCTTCTTCGATTGCTTCAATTTGTCTTTCTAATCTTGCCCGCATGTTATTAACTCTATTTATTTTTGCTTCATATTGCTTGTATAATATTAGGAAATTTTTTGCTCTCTCCCTTTCTCCTCTTTTTAATGCAATCTTAGCATTCTGGCGGGCAATCTCAGCTCTTTTTGTATAGGTTTTATTAACTAAAGCATACTTCCTAATTTGAGATTTTACTTTAGCTATTGTTTCTTCTTTCTCCTGACCTTTTCTTGGAAAAAACTTTTTCTTTAAACCCAAAGCAAGTCCACTCCTTTTTGGAAGTTTATATTAATTATCTTTCTTTTATAAATTATATGATTTTTCTGACTTTTAAATTTAATACAATTTAAATAAAAGAAATATCATCAATTAAATTTAATGTTTATTTTATTCTGTAAGCAAAAAGAATGAGATTAAAATGAAAAAAATAATCTTAAGATTCGAAAGAAATACAAGCAATTTTGGACAATTATTAGATGATTCTCTTAATAAAGGTTTTAAGAACTTCTTAATTTCAAGAGATACACGCTTTGCTTTTGAATCTGTTCAAGATGCTGAAATTTATGCTTTTGATGATGAAATTCCAGCTAATTGTTTAATATTGGATGATCCAAGCCAACTGAAAGCAAAAATTACTGAAATAAATGGACTAAAAAAGAAAATAGGCATTAAGGTGGAGATTGAATCCAAGAAAGATGAAGAAAAAATCATTAATTTAGTAAATTCCTTTCCAATTGATTTCATTATTGCCACTGCTAAAGATTGGGTCGTCATTCCATTTGAAAATCTCATAGCTAAATTAAGTTCAAAAAATACGAAATTAATAGCAGAAGTAGAAAATGTTGAGCAAGCAGAACTTCTTTTAAATGTTTTAGAGCTTGGTGTAGATGGAATACTAATTGAACCTAAGAATTTATCAGATATTGCTAAATTAAAATCTTTAATTCAATTTACTCAGAATTTTCAATTAACTTTAGCAGAAATCGTTAAAATCCAACAAATTAAGGAGGGAGAAAGAGTTTGCGTGGATACCACTTCCTTGCTAAATGAAGGAGAAGGCATGCTAATCGGGAGCACGGCTAAAGGATTTGTTCTTGTCCATGCAGAAGTATTTGAAACTAAATTCGTAGCCTCAAGACCATTCAGGGTTAATGCTGGTGATGTTTCTTCTTACATTTTAGTTCCATCTGAAACTGAAAAATATCAAACACGTTATTTAAGCGAGTTATCTGGAGGAGATGATGTTTTTATAGTTAATACAAAGGGAAGGGCTAGAATCGTTACTATTGGAAGAGTTAAAATTGAAACTCGTCCAATGATTAGATTTGAATTAAAAGCTATCAAGGATGGAAATCCAATAAAGTTCAGTTGTGTTTGTCAAAATGCCGAAACAATAAGATTAATAAATGAAAAAGAAGAAGCTGTATCTGTAATGAATCTACAAGTTGGTGATAAAATATTAGTTCATTTGGGTCCAGGAGCAACTCATTTCGGAACTGTCATAAAAGAAAAAATAATTGAAAAATGAATAAACTTAAAAATACATTAATTAGATTTAATTTTCAAAAATAGTAATGTTATCTTTATTTTCCTGAACCTTAACCATAACTTTCTTGTCTTTATAAACCTTTTTAATCTTTTTATAAATAAATTTTGCTAGCATTTTAATTAATAAAATTATTAAATCCTAAATTTGATAAACAAAAAGTTAAAATGATATTTCCTTTAAGGAAAATGAAAAAGTTTAATGCTATTAAGTTAGTATTAAAATTAAAAATTCTTTTAGAATTAACTTGGAGCTGTTATTGGGGTTTTGAAGAACCTGGTGGAAAATATTCTTCTTGTTTGGAAAGAGAAAGAATCTTAAAAATTCTAAAATATAATGATCTTAAATAAATAAGATTTGAATTTTTTTAACGTAGTTATACAAATTTTTTCAATATTTTAACTTCTTAACTTGGTGATTAATCAAATGACGCTATATTGGGCTCCATTATTGCATTTTTATCAACCTCCAACTCAAGAAATGTCCGTGCTTAAGAAAATTAATGATGAATGTTACGATCCATTCTTAAAAATGCTAAAACAACTTGAAATTGGTAAATTCAGTTTAAACATTAATGGAGTTCTTACAGAAAGTTTAGTGGAACATTTTCCAAAAACAATAGAATTATTAAAAGATTTATTGTCCGAAAACAAGATTGAGATTTTAGGAACCGGTATGTACCATCCTATTCTTCCTTTAATTCCTGAAAAAGAAGTAAGGAGACAAATTCGATTAAATGAAGAAATAAATTCTAAAGTATATGGAAGATGGGAAAAAAAAGGTTTTTTTCCTCCGGAATTAGCCATTAATTCTAATGTAATAAAAATAGTGAAAGAATTTAATTATAAATGGATAATTTCAAGTGGAATTGCTTGCCCAATTGAGTGGCCATACGATAAACTCTACAAATCCCCTGAAGGAATTACGCTTTACTTTAGAGATGACATCTTGAGCAATAAAATTGCTTTCAAGCATATTACAGCTAAAGAATTCGTCAAGACGATTAAAACAATGTATCTTAATGAAACAAAAGATAATGATCGATTCATAATCACGGCATTAGATGGAGAAACATTTGGTTTTCATATAAAAAATTACCACAAGAGTTTTTTAAAAAAAGTAATAGAACTCATTCAGAAGGAAAATGATATAGAAATAATTTTTATTTCTGAGCTCGAATACTTTTTTCCATTTAGTAATAAGAAAATAGTTCCTAAAGAATCTAGCTGGAGCACAATGCCAAGTGACCTAAAAAATCATATTCCTTTTCCATTGTGGAACAATCCTAAAAACCGCATCCATAAATATTATTGGAAAATGATGAGAAGCTTGCATAACTTAATTTCATTAACCGATAAACTTGATAAAAGTACAAATTGGAACATTGAGAATTATTGCAATACAGCACGATGGTTTTATGATAAAAGTCTTCATTCTTGTCCCTTATGGTGGGCTAACCCAGAAAGGCACTGTTGGAGTCCCAACCTCATTTATAAAGGCGTGATTCTGATGTTAAAAGCAGCATTGAATGCCCAATTAGCATTGATCAATTCAAAATCAATGGAAGGTGAAGGATATTATGATTCAATACTTTACTATCATGGTCTTCTAATGATGGAAATCTCAGAAATGGAAAAAAATCTTTTGATCAATCAATAGAGCTAAAAAAAAATGACAGAAATTTTTTGAGTGGGTAAAAAATAGATGCAATTCTGTTTTTAGATTAAATAAAAAATTATATAACTTTTGCTTTACATATTTTATTAAAATCGTTAATTATCGTGACCTTTAGATTTTTTTACATTTTAAAATAAATATTATCATATATTCCACGATCATGAGCGAAGAAAAAAATTCTAAAAAAAAAGTTAAGTATTGCATTTATTGCGGAGCTGAAGTTGACCCATCAAAAATTTATTGTCCCAATTGTGGCAAGCTCATCGTAATACCAAAACCAAAAAGCAAGGAACAACAAGAAACGAGGAGCCAAACATATGCACCAATTAGTGCAAGAAAGACTTATGAAAAAAGATGTAGTAATTGTGGGTCCATCATAAGTTCACCTATATTGGAACAATGTCCCATTTGTAATGCTATTTTAGAGAAAGGGCCAAAAGAATTCAAACAAGAAGCGAAAGAAAAAGAAAGTAAGGGCGGTATCATTTTCACTACGAAAAAATTCGTTCCAGAACAAAAATTAACACTAAAAAGAGATGTCTGGAACATTAGAGAAGGATTAAGTATTTTTGGAAATTCAATAATGGCTTACATCTTTATCAAACTGTTAATTATAATGCTTTTTGCCCTTCAAACACCGACTTATGGCACCATACCACTCAATATAACAACAATTCTACTAAGTCAAATACCTGAAATAATTTTTGGCGTTTATCCATTGTGGTATATTTATACAAAAAGACATGCCTTTAAAAAGCTAGGTTTTTATAGCGAAAATCGAAAGATACTTTATGCCTTCATTATTGGAGTTATTGGAGCTGCTTCATTGGTGTTTATAAACATGTTTTCAAGCATTTTTATAGATTGGATGTACAATTCCGGCATTAAAATTTATGATGTTCAAAAATATATAACCGAACAAAATCAAGTAATTCAGAATTCTGATGTTATCTGGATAATTTTATTATCTTCTTTGGTATCGCTCAGTGCCTTTTCTACTGAAATTGTATTTAGAGGAGTCTTCCACAATACCTTAAAATCTTATTTTGAAGGTTCTATTACAGGAAGGATATATGTGATAATTCTTGTTGCTCTAACATATTCTACTTTATATCTATTATTCTCATTACCAATTGGAATTTATTTTTTTCTTGCAAATTTTCTTTACTTCTTGGTCTTAGGAGTTTTATACGAAATAAATAATAATATCTACAATACTATAGTTGCCACTATAATCTACAACATCATTATAATATTAATCATATATTTTAATATAAATATCCCGGTTTAATCTATTTTCCAATCCTTATTCCCTTGATATGTAAAATTTAATAATAAGGAAATTCAAATAACTCCCAATGTTATTATAGTGATATTTTTTGAAATCTATTAACATCAAATTACATTCTTTGGAGTAAAAAAGATTGGCAAAGAAAACTTATAGAAATAAGGGAAGCAAGGCAAATATAGTAATCTCTATTGCAGGAGCCCATGGTGTTGGCAAAACCACAATTTTTAACATGTTGAAAAAAAAATTAAAGAATAATAATAAATTCAAGTTTTTTCCGGAAAGATACGTGAAAAATCCTCCATTTCCTTTTGGTTCAAAAGATAAGCAAACAAGTTTTCGCAGTGAAATCCATTTTCTTCAACAATTCATACAGAGAAATAAAAATATTATCAATTTTGATAAAAATTACAATGGTAGAATAATTATTTTAGATAGAACTCCTTTTTGCGTACTTGTTTATTCTAAAAGCTTATTCTTAAGAGAAAAGGATTATAAGTTAATTTCAGACATGTATTATTCTGTAGACTGGAGAGAAGATTATATTATATATCTCACGGCAACTCCAGAAACAATCATGAAAAGAATCATTCAGAGAGGTTCTCTCGAGAAAATAAGAAAAGAATGGAACGAAGATAGAAAAGATTATTTGCAAAGGGTTCTGTATTATTATGATAAATTGTTAATCTCAAAAGACGAGAATAATCGAGTACATGTGATAAATACAGAGAATTTAAATCAGGAAGAAGCATTACTTCTCGTGGAAGAGATGATATCAAGTTTAACGGGGTATTCTTTTAAAAAAATTGACAAGCAACCACCAACTCAAATGACTTTAATGAAATTTATCAAGAATTCATGAAAAAGTATATTAGTATTAATTTGATTTGATTAATATAGAGAAAATTAACTTGAATTTAATTTAAATTTAAAAATTATGTGACAAGTACATGTCGTCCATAGCACCAGAAATTAGAGCAAAAATTATGGAAGTTCTCCAAAATGAGGAGAAAAAGACAGATTTGGACAATCTTGCAGTTTTATCAAGAGTAGGGATGAAAGTAGCCTCCTCGACCTCATCAGAAATCGATGCAGATGCAACATCGGCTTCAAGCACGGCTTTAATAGACCTGGGGCTAAGATTAAGTGAAGCAACTGCCCATGGTGCTTTAACGGAGATAATTCTTCATAATAGTTCGGGTTATTGCATCTTGCAAGCAATTAACGATGACTACATAGTTTTTGGAGGATTGAAAAATATTTTTAGAATAGGCTACTACTTAGGTTATCTTCGAGAATTAGCAAGAAAATTAAATTTGCTTATTACGGGAACAGAAATTACTGAAATGGCCTTGTCTTTAGAAGAATCCGAAAGAGCGAAGTTTAGAAAGGAATATGAAATTGAAGAGGAAAAAGCAATAATAAAGCCTTCAGTGGAACAAGATAAGGCTGCTCTGGACGATCTACTTGGCTTTCTTGATGACTGGGAGAAAGAAGGCGTTGAGTTTGAGAAACTTGAAGCAGATACCGAAAATAGAATCGTTTCCATACCTGAGACTGTAAAAGAATCGGCAAAAGCCAGCACTATTGAATCACAGGCAGTAGCTCCACAATATGCTGAAAAACAAGAAATTTCCCCAAGCTTTAAAGTGTATGATGATGAGATACCACCTGTTCCATTAAGTGATTACACACCAATGGAGATTGAAGAAGATGAAAGCGTTCA
>CAZIEC010000023.1:0-22495 GCA_964538145.1 uncultured archaeon | reverse complement strand
CAAGATATCTAACTGAGGATGTTCCTACTGGATTAGTACCATTAAAATCACTGGCTGACTTTCTGGGGGTAAAAGTTCCCATTATAGAATCAATAATACGCATATCTTCAATTCTATGCGGTATAGATTTTGAAAAAACTGGAAGAACACTAGAGAATCTAGAAATTGTTGACTATATAAAGGAAAGAACATTTATTAGAGAAATATACGAAACCCAATCATTGGAGCGATTCTATATTGATGCTTAAATTGCCCTACTAAAATTTAAAAATATTTTATTTTTTATTTTTATATGAAAGATTATTGGTTAACATTGAAATCAAAAGATTTTTAAGTGATAAAAGCCCAACACTAAAATCAATTATACAATTAAAAGACAAGATTTACATTGGGAAAATGATACTTCACCCAATGGATAAGTTAACCGAGAAAGATGTAGAATATTCACTAAACTATGTAATGAGAGATGGATTCATTTCCAATATAATGATTGTTTTAACTACCGGTACATTTCTTATATCATACGCTTTATTGTTAGGCGCTAATTTTTTTATCATTGGGTTGATTGCCGCCATACCGCCTTTAACAAATTTATTGCAAATTCCCACGGTATTTTTGATTGAAAAAATACGAAATAGACGATTGATTTGTGTTATATCTTTATCCTTATATAGAACATGCTTATTGATCATTGGTTTAATTCCATTTTTATCACCACCAGATTTATCAATAAATTTATTCTTGATCTTCCTTGTATTGCAGTCTATTTTTGCATCTATCGGTCATACTGCTTGGGCTTTCTGGATTCACGATATCATTCCAAAAGATAAATTAGGAACATTTTTTTCTAAAAGAATTCTTCTTTCTACCATTGTTGGAATGATAACAAGCATGCTTGCTGGAATATTTTTAGATTATTGGAAAAATAATTATCCTCAGATTGAACTTTATTCCTATTCAATACTGTTCACAATTGCATTCTTTTTTGGCCTTCTAAGTGTCTATATTATTTCACGAATTTTTGAACCAAAAATGATAAAAGTTGAAAATGAAATAAAATTTATAAGAACCATTTCTGAACCTTTTAAAGATAAAAATTATAAGAATCTCTTAATCTTTCTCCTATTATGGAATTTTACCACAAATTTATCCATTCCATTTTTTACGGTTTACATGTTGGATAAATTAAAATTAAACTTAATCATTATAGTTAGCTTGAATGTCTTGAGTCAATTAGCGAATTTATTATTCCTTCGTTTATGGGGTAATTTAACTGACAAATTCAGCAATAAATCTGTATTAAAATTATCCTGTCCTTTATTTTTATTCTGTATTCTTTTATGGGTTTTTACATCAATGCCAAATACATATTTTTTAACAATTCCATTACTTATCATCATTCACATTTTTATAGGAATTTCTCTTGCAGGAACTACTGTAGCTTTAACGAATATAAGCATGAAACTTTCTCCTAAAGGAAGGGCTAATTGGTATTTAGCTATTACTTCTGTGATTTCTTCTCTTGCTTTAGGAATAGCTCCAATTATTGGCGGGCTTTTTGCAGACTATTTTGAACTTTCAGAATTATCTTGGAGTTTTAATTGGACATCTCCTACAGGGAATTTGACTTTCCAAATATTAAACTTACAAGGATTTGATTTTTTCTTTATAATAGCTTTCTTTATAGGAATCTTTTCTCTTCATAGATTAGCTTTAATTCGTGAGGAAGGATATATAAAAGATAAATTATTTCTTAATATTTTCTTAATTGAACTCTCTAAAAAAATTAAAAATATCATACATCCTGGAAGTCCCCAAGAATGGCTAATAACGCCAATATCTATCGTGAAATACCATCCTAGAAAACATGTTAAAAATTTAAGAAGAGTTGAAAAGTATGGTCAAATTTAGCATGAAAAATAAAGTATTGGATATTTTATAAACTAAAAATTAATTCAAGCGAACATTTCCATGAAAGCTCCTAATCTAGTCTTTACTTGTTCTACATTTTCTCCAATTTTATTGAAATTTACTGCCATGCTTGGAATTTCTAATTGTCTTCGAATTTTTTGCTTTAACATTGCATAACAATTTGAAATTGAGTGGCATCCAAATAATTGAACGAAGATTAATCCATCTACGTCAAGTTTTTTAGCAACTCTGATATAAGAATCAGTTAAGATGTCATTATTGCATCCTATTCCACTTTCCATTGCATTTAATAGGAATATAGAATATGCTTCAATTGGATCATAGTGTTTTGTTATATTAACATCATCTAATAATCGCAATATGGCCCAATCTGCATAAATGCATCTTCCTCCAAGTTCATACACTATTTCGTGTGTTTGGGGTTCCCATCCACCAAACATTGGAGTTACTAAAATTTTTGGCATTTTAGAGACATCCATTCCTTTTCCTTGATGAATCCTGTCCTTCATCTCTTTTACTAAGTCTCTCATATTATCGCGATATCTTTTAATGTCAGAATTATAATCTTGAAAACTAATGCTTAAAAGTGAGAGAATTTCTGCAAATGTAGCAGGATTACAGGGGTAGAAATCAGAAGTACTAATATCATAAATTATTTCTCTATAACTTTTCTTTACTTCATTACTCATTTTAAAGTGGTCTCTCAATGCATTATCACTGCAATAATTTCCTGTAACTTTCTCTAATTTCTCTATAGCACTTTTAATGTTCTCTATCAGTAGTTCTACAGCATTACCTATATTTCTCGGAGGAATATCTACCCAAATTTGATTTATGTTAGGATCTATTGTTTTTAAAGATTCCAAATACTTATTCCAAGCACTGCAACGAATAGTAAAGTTTAACGTGGCATCACAGTTTTTAAGCTTTGAAACGTGCATACCATATAGCGATTTAACACCATAACAAAAGTCATTAGGAATACCATTTTCAACACCAAGATCATACATTTCATTATATTTCTTATTAACAGCGTCAATAATGCTATCAATTATCTTGTCAATTAGATTTGATGCATTCTTGAATCCCAAATGTTTTACGAAATTTAAAAAGTTTGAAACTCGATTCCATCCGAAAAAAGTTGAAGCTGAGCCTAATAATTTGATATAATCATTAGATTCAAAAATTTGCATTCTTATTGGAAAAACTGGGATAGCATCTAAAGGAAAAGTTAAATCAGAAAAAGGTAATGCCACTGAAATTAACTTTTTTTTCTCTCTGAACTTTTTTCTTTTCAAATAATCTCTTCCTGCTAAGAAATTATAAGCAATGTTCAATACGGAAGAAAATGATATTATATCTTCAGCTATAACACTCATTTCTTAAATCATCTCCAAAAACGCTTCTATTCTAGTCGATATTTGCCCTCTTGCACTTAATGAATAGTCTCTTTCAAGATTTAGAACCCGAATACCATCTTTTTGAAGCATTGTTTTAAAATGAGCAGACATTATTGAAAAATGATCACAGAACTTGATTATATTATTAATTATTCCCAATTTTTTCCCGGTTTTAGCTTCATACTCTTTAATAATTTTCTTAATTTGAGAGACTTTTAATTTAAAAAAATTAGAAACATTATGATCCGAAATCAAGTTATTTTTAAACCTGACTGTTAATAGTTCGAGAGGATCTTCTATTTCAGAGAGGTGCTCATCCTCAAAAGTTTGCGAAAAGTAATTGCTTCCAATCCATGTATCAAAAAAAATAATATTGGCTCCAGTTTCTTGTATAACATCAATTACAAAATCATTAATGAAAAGAGAGCATCCAGTTAATAAAATCTGTTTGGCATTGTTATCTTTTACTTTTTCCTCATTTTCATGATTGTTTATATATGATTCTAATTCTGGTAATATATCCGGACCAAATAGCATTGCTTTTTGAATGATTTTTAATTTTTCTAAGCCATCATTTATAGTATCATTAATTTTCTGAAGAAATTTCTTAAAATTGTTGTATTTTTTAATACTGGATAAAATTTTATCAGGGGTTATTTTAGTATTAGTGATTTCTTCTAATTGTTCTATTAAGTATTGGAGTTCTAACTTATAATATTGGAGACTAGGTTTACTAGATATATATGGCATATAGAAGGTTAAATTTGGGATGTTAAAATATTTACTAATAATTTCAGAAGCACAAATATCGGATACACAATGATTAGATATTAATACATAATCTATCATATCCAAAAATCTAAAAGCAGCGGGTTTTACGGCAAATAATCCGATGCATGATTGAGCAAATGCACACGTGGAAGGAGGTAAATAATCATGACTCATGTTCATTAACTCATCGTTTCCAGCAAACATCAATCGTATTGGAATAAACCCAGCAGCATCGAATATTTCTTCTGGGACATTGTCATGACATATATAAGCAACTGTTTTTTTCCCATTGGATTTCTTCTCTCGTATGAATGAAGAATATTCTAAAATCATTTCCAAGTTATTCATTCTTATTAGACAAACTCCTTTTATTACTATTTTAGAAATTAACCTTCCAAAAATTCAATTTAAAGAATTTATAATTAAATTCCATGTTTTTCTTTTGCAATAATGGCGGCTCCAATCGCGCCCGTTAATTGGGGATAATTTGGTCTGACAATTTCAAACCCTAGTTCTTCTTCAAGATATTTTTTTACTGCATCATTTTTTGCAACACCGCCGCAAAAAACTAGTTTAGGTCCTACACCAATTCTTTTAGCCATCCCTGCAACCCGTCTTGCTATGGACTTATGAATTCCACTAGCAATATCTTCCTTTGATGCTCCTCTAGCAAAAAGACTAATTATTTCACTTTCAGCAAAAACCGTACATGTGGAACTTATAGAAGCTGGATTTGAAGATTTAAGTGCCAATTTCCCAAATTCTTCTATTGGAACTTCAAGTGCGTGTGCCATTACTTCTAAAAATCTTCCAGTGCCCGCTGCACACTTATCATTCATTTGAAAATCAATAACATTTCCAGTCTTTTTTGAGATTACTATTGCCTTGCTATCTTGTCCTCCTATATCAATCACGGAATATGCATCTGGAAAAAAAAATTTAGCACCTTTAGCATGAGCTGTTATTTCAGTAACTCTATCATCTGCTATATCTATTGTATTTCGTCCATAACCCGTGCTCATCACAAAAACATCATTTCTTTTTAAATCATGCTTTTGTAATATCTCATCAAATAATTTATGTCCAACTCTTTTAAAATCATAAGTAGAGCGTTCAGTACGATAGTCTATTAGCTCTTCATCTATGAATAATACTATTTTTGTAGCTAATGAACCGATATCAATACCGCAAAATGCTTTCATAATATGAATTCCTTCAATACAATTCTTTTTTTTTAAAAAATATTTAAAAGAATATTAAATTTACCATTTTACATAATGGACGGCGTATGAATGATATGATTTCAATTCATAAAAGCAATATGTGAATAATATTTTTATTTAGCTAAATTAAATTAATTTTATTTGAATTTATATGAATTAAATTGAAAAATTCCAATATTTAGAAAATAAATTTTATTTTTGTTTCAATAGGTTTTAGAATTTTAGACAATACCTAATAGAAGTGAAATCATAAGAATAACTATTCCAGCTAAAACTAAATGGATGGCATATTTTATTTTACCTTTCCCTGAAATTTTTCCTAAAAATATACCTAACAAAATTAGTAAAATTAATAATATAATGTACGAACTAATAAAGTGAAATAAAGTTAGCTGAGTTCCGAAGAAAAAAGGTAAAAGTGGTATTATTACGCCCAAAACTGCCACCATTTCAACAATTGATGCTACTATCGTAGCGAACAATTCAGCTTTTTCTAAAAGTGTTTTTTTATTTTTTCTCGCTCGAAATCTTTTTTTTTTAAATTTTAAAAAATTATTAAATTTTATTGGTGTAATCATTGCTTTTTGGATTTCTTCCTTTTCTTTTTCTTCATTTAATTCTTCTCCCTCAAGAATCCTTTTTTCTTTTTCTAATTGCTTTTTTTCCTCCCTGAGAATTACCATCTCCTTCTTTAAATCAGAAACTTTTTTCTTTCGCTCAGCTTCCTCTGAGAGGAATGCGCCCCATAACCCACTAATACCTATTGCCAAAGCTGTTGCAAGTCCATAAACAATCACATCTTTAGGAGCATTCTGAAGAGGGTCATTTAAAAATATAATGAATATCCCACTAACAATTCCAGCACAAGTTAAGACTCCGTCAAATAAATTATTGAAAAATTTACGGCGGGCAATCGTGCCTAAATTCGACAGTTCAGAGTATTTTTTCCATTTTCTAATTGTACTTTTTAATCCCATTTTTTATAGAACACCAATAAATTGTAAAAATAATGATGATTTAATAATTTTAAACAAGTTTCATAATTTAAAAATTATTTATAAACTAATGATTTTTATTCAATTAATTACATATAAAATTCAGCAAACAAAAATTTTAGTGAATTTAGAATGTCAATGAATAGGAAAATTAAAGAAGAAATAATCTCAATGTTTATCGATCACGTGAGAATCGTTTATGAAATCATTAGCGATATGGCAGTGTATTATTCTACTTGGTCTGAAAATAAAGGTGGGGATAAAAAAGCCTTAAATAAAAAAAAAGGTAAAATGCAACTATTAGAAGAAGAAGGTGATGAACTAAAAATACGAATCATCCAAGATTATGCCGAATTAGGGGCCGGGTTAGGAAAATATATAGACTTAATACTCCGCCTAGATAATATTATTAATTATCCCTTAGAATTCATAGACATGCTTGATAAAATTAATGTCCCTAAGGATCAAATGGGAGAAATAAGCAAGCGTTATCATAAATTAATAAATAAAATAATGAAAATGTGTGATGTATTGAAAACAACGATTAAAAATCTGAGAGACAATGAAGAATTGGTTTTTAATAACACGACAGAAATTCATGAAATAGAAAATGAGATAGATTCTACCTATCGGCAATTTTTAGACTTTCTATATTCAAATGAAAAAATTGACATAAGATTATTGTTAAGAATTCGGGATAGTATTGTTCTCTTAGAACAGTTAGCTGATCGAATCCACGATGTAGCAGATTTGATTAGAGTATTGATTTATGAATAAAAAAGAAAAGTAAATTGCATTTAAATTCAATTAAAGCATTGTATATACATTTTCATTTTATAACAGCTGATTTTTTACTATAACTTTTAGAAAACTTTATACGCCTATATTTATTATTAATTTTTAATAATTATATTTGTATTATCTTAATTTGAATTAATAAAAGTGAAAAAAAATTGAAGGGAAAACATAAATTTTACATTTTATTAGGATTTTTTCAATTATTTCTTATCGCAATTGTTTTTTTTTCCGTAAATGGCATTGTTACTCTTGCCTCAGCACAAGGGGGGAGTACTTCATTTGATTATTATAACACATCAACAGCAGGTTTATTAGGAATTGGTGCTGCTTTAGCTATTGGGCTTTCTGTAATCGGAAGCGGTCTTGCATTAAAAACTGTTGGAACTTCAGCAATTGCAGCCCTCACTGAACGAGAAGAAGCTTTTTTCAAAGCCTTTCTCATTGTAGCGTTAGCTGAAGCTTTAGCGGTTTATGGTCTTATAATCGGTATTCTATTATGGACAAAAATACCATCAATACCTTCATAGGTTTTATTTTTCTCTTAAATTAATTATTTAAAATTAATGTATCTGCAGTGATTTCATTGAGTGTTATTGTTCCATCTTATGCTTACACCCTGATTAAGATTGAAAATTTAAAATTGTTAATCATGGATGAGAAAGCTTTAAGACAATTAGATGGTGTCAGAGATGTTAAGTCACTAATAGAACTATTGGAACCATATTATCCTGGTTTGAGATTACATGAATACACGATTGAAGAGATTGAGAAGGCTTTATTTAATTTTTTCATTACTTTAATCGGTAAAATCATTACTGTTACTCCAGATTTAATGAGAAATTTCCTTAAGAATTTTTTATTAAAATACGAAATAATTAATTTAAAGTATACAATTATAGGTACTATTTTAGGATTTTCCAAGGAAGAAAAATCTAAAAATGTAAACTTGTTAGTAGAGGAATATTTAGATAATAAAGAATTCATGCAAGATTTGATTGCGATTCAATCTTTAGCAGAAGTTCAATTATTCATGAAAAAAACCAAATATAATAAAGTAGTTGAAGAAGGAATTCGTTATTTTAACAATTATAATGAAATTTTCGTGTTAGAAGCATATTTAGATAAATTTTATTATGAATCAATGATTAACTTGGGGAAGCTCCGATTAAGTAAAGAGAGATTGTTTATTTCTAAATATATAGATTATATTACAGAACTATATAATATTAATATCATTTATAGAGGGATAGCTAATAAAATTGAAAAGAATTTATTGTCTCAACTAATTATATTTAGGAATTTTGTTTTAAAACATAGAGATTTTAATATTTTACTAAAACAAAATGATTTAGATAATTTTTTTATGGTTTTAAACAAAATATTTACAGAGAATCCCAAAACAAGGAGATATTTCCATCCAAAAGGAGAAACTGAAAAGGAAATTATGAATTTTATGCAAGAAATGTATATGGAACTTTTTTTCAAGCAAATTCGAACAAATCTAGGAGATATTGCATTTTTTACAATTTATAGAATTTTGGAATTAATTATTAAGAAAGAAAAAGAGATTCAAAAAGAAATTTTACCAAGAATCGTGAGAGTATTTAGAAAGAAAATATTTTCAAGATAGAAATTGCATTTTAAATTGAAATTGAATTAAAAAACGATTTCAAGAGTGAAGTTTTATGGAATTATTTAAATGGATTGAAGATATTGAAAAAGCATATGAAGAATTAATAGATAAAGCTAGAAATAATATCATAGAAGAATTAAAAGCTGTTAGAGATGAAGAAGAGAAAAAAATGAATTATACAATGAATGAAAAGCAAAATTTTGTAAAAAAGGTTCTGGAAGAACTGGCTAAGGAAATAAATCAAGAAACCTTAAAATTTGAAATGAAGATAGAGAAAGAGTTGAAAATTTTGGAACAAAAATATCAAGATAGAAAAGACAACCTCATATCATTAATTTTTGATAAAATAGGATTTGATTTTTAATGGCTCGAGAAAAAATTTATGTATTAGGAGATCCTGATATTGTACTTTTATTAGGATTATTAGGTATAGAAGGTAAAATCATTAATGATAAAGAAGACTTTTTAAAAACCTTTGATGAAATCATTAAAGATTCATCTATAGGATTAATTATTATTAGTTTTAAACTTTCTGAAGATATGATAGATTATTTGATTAAGTTCAAGATTGAAAATCGCTATCCATTTGTATTTATTTTACCTGGAATGTTTGAAAAGGGATTAGATGCGAGTGATATTATATTAAAAAGAATTTCTGAATCAATTAGAAAAAATATTGGATGAAGGTGAATAGTGATTACAGAAATAAACGAATTAAAAGAAAAAGTTGGTAGATTGGGATTATATTTGCTCACTTTAGCTGAGGAAGAAATAAGGGAAATGTATAATCAATCAATATTTCAAAAAGCTAATATCAAAAAAAGATTCTTAACATTAACTAAGGAAAATTCTTTAAAAATTCGGGAACATTTTAAAGAAACTTATAATCAATACTTGAATAATTCTTTATCATCTACATTATTAAAATCCAAAGAAAAAGTATTAAATTTTAAAAACAATTTGTTAAATACTCTAAAGAAAGATTTTTTAAGTTTTGTCAAGAAAAAAATTCAAGCAAATTATTCGGAATATTTGAATTATTTAATTAAACAAATGAAAGATCTTGATAAAACATTCATGAAAGATGAAGAAATAATATTAGAATTTAACGATTTTGATATGAATGAAATCTCTAAATTATCAGATTCCATTAACAGTATTTTCGGCGTAAAAGTTAATATTAAACCAGCTGAAGAATCCATATTAGGAGGATTTAAACTTATCTTGCCAAGAAGTAATATTGTAATAGACAATACCATTAGTAATAAAATTGAAAAAAGTGAAGAAATTATTGATATGGTATTTTCTAAGATAATATCAGATGAAAAAGTAAGCGAAATTGAAAATTCATTTGAAAAATTTATTATAAACAAGAAAAATTCTATTGATAGTTATTTGAGCGAATATGATAAGCTATAAATTAGAAAAAGATGAAGGTTATATCTCTGGCATTAATGGTTCGTTAATTAAGATAAAGGGTTTAGAAAGTGAGATTCGACTTCATGATCTTGTCAAAATAATAGATCATAATATACTCTGTGAAGTCATTCAAATATATTCAAATTACATTATTGCTCAAGCCTATGAATCTACTTTTGGCATAAAGTTAGGTGAAAAGGTTCTAAACTTAAAACAACCATTATCCATGGAACTTGGTCCAGGGCTCATATCAAGTGTTTTCGATGGTATTCAACGACCTTTAGAAGTTTCATTTAAACTGGCTAAAGGAAGTGGTTTTCTTGAAAGAGGTATAGATTTACCAAGTTTATCTAGAGAAAAAAAATGGCATTTCATTCCTAAAAAGAAAGTGGGAGATATAGTTTCTAGTGGGGATATAATTGGAACAATTCAAGAGACTCCTCTTATAGAACATCGAATTTTAGTCCCACCTGGAGAGTCTGGAAAAATCTATTCAATTGTAGATGAAGGAGATTATACTATAATTGATGAGATTTATGGTTTAAAGGAAGGTGATCAAATTAAACCATTTATAATGCTCCAAAAGTGGCCTATTACTAAAAGCCGTCCTGTCAAGAGGAAATTAAAACCTAACATTCCTCTCATTACTGGCTTAAGAGTAATTGATTTATTATTTCCAGTAGTTAAAGGTGGCACTGTAGCAGTTCCAGGAGGTTTTGGAACTGGAAAAACAGTAATTCAACAATCACTAGCAAAATGGTGTAATGCTGATGTTATCATATTTGTAGGATGCGGTGAAAGAGGAAATGAAATTGCTGATGTACTCAAGCAATTTGCAGAATTAATAGATCCAAAAAGCGGGCGTCCTCTCTTAGAAAGAACAATTCTTATTGCAAATACCTCCAACATGCCTGTGTCAGCAAGAGAGGCCAGCATCTTCTCAGGAGTTACAATGGGAGAATATTATAGAGATATGGGTTATGATGTTGCAATATTAGCAGATAGTACATCAAGATGGGCAGAATCCTTAAGAGAAATTTCAGGGTTACTCGAAGAAATGCCTGCTGAAGAGGGATATCCAGCATATCTACCCTCAAAGCTTTCAAGCTTTTATGAACGAAGTGGGTTTGTTAATGTTTTAGGTACTGATGATGGAAAAGAGCGATATGGCTCTCTTACAATAGTAGGGTCAGTTTCACCACCAGCAGGTGATTTTAGTGAACCAGTAACAGCAACTACAAAACGTTTTGTTCAGGCTTTTTGGGCTTTAGATGCAAGATTAGCTTATTCTAAGCACTATCCTGCAATTAATTGGTTACTCTCATATTCAAACTATCCAGAATATATTTCAGATTGGTGGTTTGAGCGTGATCTTGATTGGCCGGAACTAGATATGGACTGGTATGAGTGTAGAAACCAAGTAAATGCTATTCTTTCTTCTGAAGAGAGATTAAGAAATATTACTCAATTAATTGGAGAAGAAAACTTACCAGAAATCCAACAATTGGATTTATTCATTGCTGACATATTAAAAAATGGTTTCTTGATACAAAATGCTTTTGATGAGATTGACAGATACACAGATGTGCATAAATTGCTTGGACAAGTTAAATTAATTTTATTACTATATAAAGAATGTAAAGAATTAATAGAACAAGGTGTTCTAATAGAAGATATTAAAAAATTAGAGATTATTAATGAAATCTTGAGAGTTAGCTATACCATACCTAATAATAGATTAAACCTGATTGAAAATTTAAAAACTAAATTACTAAAGGAGATAGAATCTATAAAAATGAGGATTTGATTGAATCATGAAGGTTATATATAAAAGTTCTCAGCAAATAGTTGGACCATTAATTTTTCTAAAAAATAGGCACGATGTCCAATATGGAGAAATTGTTAAAGTCCAAACTGAAGGAGGAGAAATAAGGACAGGACAAGTAATAAAAATGAATGAAGATATCATTGTTATAGAACTCTTTGAAGGAACAATGGGACTTTCTCTAGAAAATTCTGAAATTCATTTTACAGCAGATACTTTCAAAATAAAAATATCCGATGATATGTTTGGTAAGACTTTTGATTCTCTTGGAAAGCCAATTGATATTCAAACAAAAAAGATTCTCCCCTATGATATCATCACTGATGTTGAATTAGATATAAATGGATCACCAATAAATCCCTATGCTAGGGAATATCCTTCAGATGTGATTCAAACGGGAGTCTCTGTGATTGATGGATTATTTACATTAATAAGAGGCCAAAAATTGCCAGTTTTTAGTGCTCAAGGACTACCGCATAACCAATTAGCAGCACAAATTGTTTCTCAAGCTAAAGTTCTTACAGAAGAGCCTTTTTTAATTATATTCTGTGGAATTGGAATAATTCATGATGAAGCAATATATTTCTTGGATCGATTCCAAAAAAGCGGTAATGTTCAAAACATTATATCTTTTATCAATTTTGCAGACGACCCTATTATGGAAAGGTTAATCATTCCAAGAGTTGCTCTAACAACCGCAGAATATTTCGCCTTTGAAAAAGACATGCATGTCTTGGTAATACTGATCGATATTACGAATTATGCTGAAGCTTTGAGAGAATTAAGCTCTGCCAAGGAAGAAATACCAAGTAGAAAAGGGTATCCTGGTTATTTATATTCAGATTTAGCATCACTTTATGAAAGAACGGGCAAAATTAAGGGAAAAAAGGGGTCAATAACTCAGATCCCCATTTTAACGATGCCAAATGATGACATTTCTCACCCAATCCCAGATACATCTGGTTATATTACAGAAGGGCAATTGGTGTTAAGTAGAGAGATGGATAAGCAAGGAATTTATCCTCCATTTGAAGTTTTAGCCTCAATTTCAAGATTAATGAAAGATGCAATTGGTGAGGGAACAACACGCGAAGATCATGCTGATATTAGCTCCCAATTATTAGCCTTATATTCGAGTGCCCTTGAGGTGAAAGATCTAATTTCAATAGTAGGAGAAGAAGGGCTTAGTTCAACCCAAAAAGCCTTGTTAAAATTTGCAGAGGATTTTGAAAATAAATTTATGAATCAAGGAGTAGAAGAAAATAGGAATTTTGAAACAACATTTAAAATCGCTTGGAATGTATTGTCAAACTTACCCCCAAATCAGTTAATTAGGATACATCAAAAATTTATTGATAAATATTATCCAAAATAAAGATTAAAATGAGCTTTAGAGAAATAAAACCAACAAAAACTAATTTAATTCGTTTGCAAAAAAGGTTAGAATTTGCGCAAAAAGGAGAATTCTTTTTAGAATATAAGTTAGAACAATTATTATTTCAAATCGAGAAGTATAAAAATGTGTATCAAAAATATAGGAATGAATGTTTAAATCTATATAAGCAAACATTAAGGAAATTATTTGAATCTTATGAGGAAATGGGTAAAAGAGCCATAAATTTAATAAGTAATGTGAGCAAAATTCAATATCGTCCAGAAGTTAACATTAAGTATAGAAAAGTTGTTGGAATATTATTAGTAAATATAGAGTATGATTTAAAGGAGAAAGTCAAGCTTCCAGCCTACTCTTTTCAAGATACATCACGCTCTTTTGATGAGTTGATAATTTTATTAAGGAAATTCTTTCAATTAATGATACAACTGGCAGAAACAGAAGATACGATGTTAAAATTAAGTTTGAATTACAAAAAAATTAATAGAAGGGTAAATGGTTTGAAAAATATTATCATACCTCAATTAAGTTTAGAAGTTAAGATAATTAAAGATATATTAGAAGAAATAGAAAGGGAAAATTTTGTTAGATTAAAGAAAACAAAAGATTTAATTAATAAGAAGAAAATGATTGAAACGGGTGGTTAAAACGGGAAAATATAGTAATATGAGTCTAATGAAAGTGTACATAAATAAAAATTATACTGATTTATTACTACAATCTTTAGCTGATTTGAGGATTGCCCAAATAAAACCCTTACCTCCAGATAAAAAAATTGAAAAGAAAAGTCCTGAAGTTAAAGAAGAATTAAAAGCATTAAAACAAGATTTCAAGACTCTTTTAAAAAAATTAAATATTACTGAATCAGATTTTCAAGACTTAAAAGTTCCTGAAAATAAACGAATTAAATTTGAAATTAAAAATATCTATGAATTAACTAACTATTTGACTGAAGAAATTTACTATTTTCTTAATAGAATAACAGAATTAGAAAGATATATAATTCACGCTAAAATAGAATTAAATAAAATAAAAGAAGTTAAAGAGAGTTATAAATTTTTAGAAAATTATAATATCAATAGAGATGTTTTAACTATTTTTAAAGTTTTAAATTTTAGAATATATATTACCTCTCTCAGAAATCTTGATAATTTAAGAAGTCTATTTAAATTCTCAGAATTTCCTTGTGTTTATCAATATGGGAAAATTTCCGATAATCGGATTACATTTTTCGTGATCTATCCTAAAAAAAATGAGGATGATCTAATCAGTAGAATTAAAATTCTAAATGCTGAAGAAATCCCAATTTTAAAAAAATACCTTAGTAATGAGGGTGTCAGCCATTCCCGAATAGATCAAGAAATGGAAATAATTGAGAATACTCTTTTTAAATATGAAAGAGAATTTGAAAGAATTAGAGATGAAAATCTTATAACTTTTGCAGCTATTAATGAAGTTATTAATAATATTGAATATTATAGGTGGGCAGAAGAACAATTTGATGAAATTACCTCTAATATGCCTTTTATTAAATTTTACATACCTACGGAAAAAAAATTTGAAGTAGCAAGAAAATTAAAGGATAAATTTAATGATGATATTATAATTAAAGCAGTAGATATAACTAGAACATATACAGGTAATAAAATTAGAGAATTTGAAGATGTTATTAAAAATATTCCTAAAAGAAAGAAAAGCAAATACCAAGAAAGTGAGGAAGATGAAATAAAAGAAGAAAAAGTTGATGAAAACAAATTAAGAGCAGAAACTCCGAGAATCTATAAACATAATCGATTTATTCGTCCTTTTGAGACATTGATAAATCTTTATGGTACTCCATCATATTCAGAAGTAGATCCTACTCCTTTTGTAGCAATAACTTTTCCTTTAATTTTTGGATTAATGTTCGGAGATATTGGGCATGGAATTGTTTTAATTATTGCTGGGCTAATTGGTGGAATAATCTTTAGGAAAAAAGGAGGAAATATTAGAAATTTTTCTTGGATTCTAGTTTATTGTGGGATTGGAGCCATATTTGCTGGTTTCTTATATGGAGAATTTTTTGGAACAGAAGAATTCTTTGGAATAAAACTTGTTCCATTAAAAATTGGAAATTTCACGTTATATAATCCCCTTAACAATATAATGTCAGTACTTTATGTAGCGATATTAATTGGAGTTGTTCAAATTAATTTTGGTTGGTTAATCCAATTTCTCAATTATTGGAGACAAAAAAGGAAATACTTTGCATTTACAGATTCTTTAATGAAAATCATATTGCTATCTGGTGGAACTTATTTAATTTTTGATTATGGATTTGATTTAAAGAGTTGGCTTTCCTATCCTTATCCAATAAATCTTGTCATCATTCCAGGTTTATTTTTAATAATATCAAAACCTTTAGGAAAATTATTTAGAGTGTCATATGTTAAAGAGAGTTCTTTTACAGAGCTTTTTGGAGAAGGATCCATGGAGGCTTTTGAAACTTTCCTTTCAATTTTAAGTAATGTATCTTCTTATACTCGATTGTTGGCTTTAGCCATGGCACATATATCACTGATGATTGCCATTCAAGCCATGATAACATTAATTCCAGAGATTTTCATTGTAAAAGAAATTCTATCAGTTATAGCATTGATTTTTGGAAATGTTGTAGTAATATTATTAGAAGGATTAATAGCATTCTTGAATGCCCTGCGATTACATTTTTATGAATTTTTCTTTAAATTTTACGAAGGTTCTGGAACTGAATTTAGAGTTTTTAGCTTAAAATCCCAATTTTCAAGAATTAAATTCAGGATTGCACCCGAGAAAGATATTTTATCCGAAGAAATTGAGAAAGAAATTGAAACACGATATTTAATTAATGAAATGGATAAAACTAAGAATTATTTATTAAAAAAATATTTTTAATAATTTAATTAATTATTTATAGAACAAAATGTTTGAAATAATTCATGTCTAAAACTGAAACTAATAATTTAAATGCAAATAAAAAGAAAAAAGTTTCTCGAATCGTCTTATTTTTATTCTTGATTTTAGTGTGTTATTTTTTATTTAGCTTTTTTATGGATTTAGGTTCTCACTTTATTGTAGCTTTTCTAACAGTATTATTTATTTTTTTATTTCTTTCGGGGTTAATCTTAAAAGGAAAAGCTCTTTTTTCTCGATTCAAGATAAGGACAATATCACCAAAAATTAATTCTAAGAGTTCAGATAGAAAAAAGGAAGAATATTATGATTTTAAAAGGCAACAAATAAATCTTGATTTTGATTATACGAAAAAAATAATTAGGAAATGCCCAAATTGTGGAATTGTATTACCGAGCTTTGCTAAAAAATGTCCTAATTGTGGATATGAATTTTGACTCAATGATTCATATAAATTATTAATGTTTAATATGTTCTCAACTAAGAACTTAATTAAGGATTTTTGAGAACCAAACATGAATTATAAATAATTTGAATTAAGGTTTAAACCATTCAAAAAAATAATAACTTTTAGTAAGAGGGTTAGCAATGACAAATTTCTTTCTAACTGTTGTTGCTAATCTCCCTGCTCGGACCATATCCGCAGCTGTTAATTTAGCATCATGAGACAAAACATGAACAATAAATGGAGAATGTTCTAAACCAGGACCTTTTTTATACACTACAAAATCAGCCCCAAATTTAAGACCTGGGCGTGGGATATATCCTTTTTCTCGTAAATCTTCATAAATAATAAATTTTTCTTCAAAATTATTGTGATTTTTTTTAGATATTTCATATAATTCATCAAAAGAGAGATATTTTTCTTTTTTAGGATCATACACGGTAATTTTATCCTTTTTAAGTAAATAACACGCTTCTATTAATGAAAGTTCACTCGGTTTAGCAAAATACTCGCGTTTTGGTTTGTTAATTCCCAATGGAGAACCAAAGAATTTATGTTTTACATACAAGATTGATGCATGCAATGGATCAAAAACAATTACTCTATTATTAATAAACTTCGCTGGAATTTTCTCTGGTAAATCCTCTTCTTTAATGTCATCTAAGGAAATTTTTTCAATCTTTTCACTGCTCATAGTTTTAAAAGTATGCTACATTACTTAAGAAATCTTTTATTAATAATTTTAAAGTTTGAAAGACTTTAATTACTTTAAGAGTTTATAATTCAAAGAAATTATAATACACGCGTTTACATGTAAAAAGTTTTATATTCAAAAATAATATAATCAATTAACTAGAAGAGGTTTTATAAAATGGTCGTGAGAAGAGCAATAAACGCGGGTTCATGGTATGAAGGAGATGCAAATCGTTTAAAGAAATACATGAATTACCTTTTTACAGATAAAGAATATGGTCCCGGTGAAGAACCCAAAACGCTTAATTTAGAAAAGAGAACCATAATTGGTGGGGTTTCACCTCATGCTGGACATAGATATTCTGGTAGATGTGCAGCTCATACATATTTAAATCTTTTTAAAGAGAGAATCCCAGATACGGTAATCATTCTAGGCACGGTCCATACAATGTATCATAAAATAGCTGTTTTTCCTGAAGGTGAATGGGAAACACCTTTAGGTAATTTAAGAGTAGATGACGAATTTACATCCCTATTATTGGAAAATAGTAACGTAATTATCGGTGATTATGATGCTTTTACTGGTTATAACGAGCGAGAACATAATATTGAAATTCAATTACCATTCATAAAATATTGTGCTGGAGATAAAGATGTACAGATAGTTCCTCTCAAACTTGGATTCAGAAGAATTGAACAATTTGATTTATGTGAAAAGATTGCTAAAGATTTAGTATCAACAATAAAAAAAGTTAATAAAGATATAGTAATTGTTGCGTCATCTGATATGATGCATGAAGACGTCTATAATGAGGAATATTTAAAAAAATTCAAAAGAATAGAACAGGATGTTGTTGATACCTTCGTAGAATTAGATCCAAAAAAGTTCTTCAATAAGGCAGTAAACTTGTCCATATGTGGCCCTCAAACAATCACGACAATGATGATTGCGTGTAAATTATTAGGTGCCGTGAAAGCAAAAGCTTTACAACACTATACAAGTTGCGAATCTGAAAAAACATTGGGATACTGCGTGGGATATTTCTCTGGAATCTTGTTAAAAGAATAAAATATATTAAATAATTTCAAAAGAGGCAAAAAAAATAATAATGCCTGACGAAAAAGAGAAATTAGAAGGTTTCATGTCAGAATGGAAAAAAAAAATGGAAAATGAATCTCAACCTTCTTTAATTGGCGAAACTTTGGATAAATTAAAAACTTTAGAAAAAGAAAATATGGATTTGAAAAAGAAAATTGCTGAAAATGCAGAGCTTTTAAAAAAATCTGAAGAATTAATTAAAAGCTATTCAATTGAAAAAGAAAAATTAAAATTAGAGAAGGAAGAATTAAAAACAAATTTTCAAATGAAAATTAACGATTTAGAAAAAAAAAATCAAGAATATGGTGCTAAAATTCGAGATTTAGTAAAATTATTAATAGAGAAGGAAGAAACGGTTAAAACACAAGAAAAACAGATTGATAAATTAATGGATGATATGGCGAAATCTAGTTTAGTAAAACCTGCAATAGATCAGAATATGATAGAAGACCTTAAAAAAGAATTAAATAAAAGAGATTCTAAGATCAGGCAGTTAGAAGAAAAAATGTCTAAATTGGAACAAGAAAATGAAGCACTAAATCAACAACTTGTCGAAAAATTAAAGAGTTTACCAGTTGATTTTGTAGTACCAATTGAAGAATCTGAAAAGCAAGTAATAGAACCATCGCCTCCTGAATCAAGCCCCAAACCATTAGAATTATTAATTCAGGATTTACAATCAGACTTAAATAGACATAAACGAATGATAAAAGTATTGACTCAAGAAAAAGATAAACTTCAAAAAATGTTAATGGAAGGAGGCATTAGCCAACCTTCTGAAGAAATCAATTCTTTAAAGAAAGAAAATGAAAAATTAAGAAAAGATGTCGAAAATTTAAAGAATCAATTGAAAGAAAGTGCAAAAAGCCTTGCTGAAGGAACATTAACTCGCGAATATGAAGAAAAAATAAAAGAATTACAAGTAAAAATAGATGAAAAAAATAAAATCATAGCTGAATTAAAATTAAGTCAACCTACATCTGTCGAGGCTCCAAAAGGACCTATGGCAAATTTAATAGAAGAATTACAAAATACAATTAATAAATTAAAGAAGACTATAAGAGAAAAAGATGAAAAAATTATAGAATTAAATAAAATGCTTTCTTCTCTCTAAAATTTTCTTAATAATTTTTTTACAACCTTTTTAATAAATCGATTAAGTGAAAAAATTATTCAATAATGAGGCATTTACATAATAAATCATGCCTAATTCAAATAATAACAATATGACTAGAATACTTTTCATAGGACATTTAGCCATAGATAGTATTATAAGGTTAAAAAAAGTAAGAAAACCGAGCTTAGGGGGAAGCGTTTCCTTTGGTTCTTTAGCACTTAAAAAGTATACCAAAAATGTAAACGTGAGTATAATTTCAAATTTAGGAAAAAAAAATTTTAATTTAAAATTATTAAAACCTTTTAATAAAAAAGGAATAGATCTTAGTGGAATGATAATGCTAAATACCGATAACACTAATTTCGTCTTAGATTACTTTAATCACGCTCGAGTATTGACTTTAAAATCAAGAAGCCCTAATTTAAACTTCAATGATATTCCTGAAAAATTTTTTCTAAACCCTCCACAGATTATAATCCTTGCTCCTTTATGTAATGAAATTTCTATTGATTATGTGAAAAATGTAATAAAAAGTTTTCCCAATGCTTTAGTTGGCGTGGATTTACAAGGTTTTATTAGAAAAATTGATGAAAATGGACAAGTATTTTATGTTCCAGAGCTTGAAATCATAGAACACGTGAAAGAAATCATAAAATTAATAAGAGATCGGTTAATTTTAAAAGGCTCTGAAATTGAAATGAAGATTTTATCTGGAAAGGAAAACTTGGTCGAAGTAATGCAATATTTTTATGAATTTAATAACCAAGCGATATACATCATGACCTTAGGAGAAAGAGGGTCAATGATAATTAAACAAGATAAAGAAATAATAAAAGTTCCCGCATTTAAACCTAAACGTGTTGCAGATGAAACTGGGGCGGGTGATGTATATTTAGCAATTTTCATGTATGAATATTTTAATTCAAAAAAAACTTGGAAAGATGTTGAAAAAGCAGCCTATCTTGCTTCTGCAGCTGCTTCCTTTTTAATTGAAAAAAAAGGGACAAGTGGTATAAAAAATAAAAGGAAAGTATTGAAGCGCGTATTAAAAAAATGTTATATTAATGAAAATTGTTGAGAAATAATGCATATTAATAGCCATTTTGCCGTTGGAATGATTTTTGCTTCTATTTTAAATTATTTTTATAATTTTTCTATATTTGAATTCATGTTGATTGTAATATTTTCCTTTATTTGTGATTTTGATGTTTTTCTTTCTAAATATGCTAAAAATGGGAACCATAGAATGCTAATTTCTCATTCTGTACTTCCTAGTATTTTAATTATAATTGTTGGAATCATTTTTTCTTTTCAAGTATTAGTTTTTGGAGGAATTGCTTATGCCATTCATATTATTATTGATTCCTTGGATTGGGGTACAAATTTTTTTTATTTCAATAAAAAACCTGTCGGTCCAAAATTGTTGATTAGCAAGGAAGAATTAAGGAATCTAGATTCTTGTCTTTCAAAATATAAGGTAAAGGCATCTTTTTTTGATGAAAAATATTATAAAAATAAAATCTGTTTAATCGTTGAACTATTACTATTCATTTTAATGATGATATTTGTTCTAATATTTGCTTTACAATATGCCTTTTTCATTATCATTTACTTCTTAGGTCTATATTTTCATTTATCTAGACATTTCTACTTAAAAAAAATAGAACGTGGTTCAAAATAATTCGATTTATTTCTTTTTAAATTCAATTTGCCTAATTATTATAAGAAAAACTTATAAAAACTAACCTAACATATAAAACGACATTCAAGAAACGAATTCAATTTTTTATTAAAAAGTGAGAATAATGTCTGAAGAATTTTCATCAAAAGTTAATATCTCCTTAGAAAAAGAAATGATTTTCAAATGTGATTTAGGGGATATAAAAGTAGCTGATTGCTATATAGATGAATCTAATGTTAAAGAAATTGATATGTTGGGGCCAAATCCTACTAAGCTTTTAGGGATGGCAATTCTTGGTTGCCTTAGCGCCAGTTTCATTTTTTGTATTAAAAAAAGAAATTTAACTTTAAATAATTTAAAAGCAGAAGGAACTGTCATAATTAGTAGAAATAATAAGGGTTTTTTAAGAGTTAAAAAAATTGATGTGAAAATTAATACAAAAATTAATTATCCTGAAACACTCAAAAGAGCAAAATTATGTAAAAAAATGTTTGAAAATTATTGTACAATAACGCAATCAGTAAGAAATGGAATAAATGTGAATGTCGATATCTTTCTTAATTAAGATTTTTAAGGAGAAATGTAAGATAAAAACTAGTTCATGTATTTAATCTTGAATGCCATCTTCGGTGATAGAAAAAACAGCTTCTTCTTCTGGCAAATTGGGGGCATCTACTACTTTAGCTACTCGTTGTTCACCTTTTCCTTTTCTCAAAAATATCCTAATTGTAGCACCATGAGCAACTATATTCCCGCCTGTATGTGTTAAAGGATTTCCGTAAAAAACATCAGGCTTGGCTGAAACTTGATTTGTAAAAACGACAGCAATTTCGTCAAATGTTTCAGAAATGCGTAATAAATCATGAATGTGGTTATTTAATACTTGTTGTCGGTTTGCCAATGTTCCTCTTCCTATATATTCGCTTCTGAAATGTCCTATCAAAGAATCCACGATAATTAGTTTGATGTTCTTTTCTTCAATTATTTTTGAAGCTTCTTTTACGAGTAAAATCTGATGATCGCTATTGTAAGCCCTTCCAACGATTATATTTTTCAAGATTTCTTGATAATCAAGATTTTTGGCATTTGCCATTTGTATTATTCTTTCTGGTCTAAAAGTGCCCTCGGTATCAATATATA
>CAZIEC010000022.1:12042-22964 GCA_964538145.1 uncultured archaeon | reverse complement strand
ATGATAAATGATGCGAAACAAATAAATCCGAATATTCAAGTTTTTCCCGTGAGTGCTAAAACTAGAACTAACATTGATGATTTGATTAAAACCATGTTTGCATGATCCAGAGCATTAGAATTTTCATTTGTTAAATTAAGAATAAAAGCAAAAGTAAATTTATCTATATTAATTAAAAAGAAAATTGATACAAAATGAGTCTAAGACAATATAATACTGAACTTACATTATTATTAAATAAAATTGTTAAAGTTTACGTAGATGATGAGAAATTTTTCGTAGGATTATTAAAAGGAGTTTCAGAGGATTCAGACTTGATCTTGATTGATGCTAAAAACGAGAAAAATAAATCTTTTGCGAAAATATTGATCAGAAGCACGCATTATAAATACATGAGCTTGGAAGAAGAACCATTTCCCATGAAAAAATTAGCTGAAAGGATTGCTAAAGTCTTTCCAGAGAGGCATGTAAATTATATCGAAGAGCAAAACATCATCAACATTTTGAATGGAAAGGTCATAGTTGATGAAAATGGCGTTAGAGGAGCTGGGCCCTCTGCAGAACGTGTCAAGAAGATTTATGAACAGTTCAAAATAGACATAGGCGAAGCTTAAAGTAGATTATTATATTTTTTTTATTTTTGAGCTGAGTTATCATCCAAATTAAAAGAAGATAATAAATTCTTTAAGGTTAAATTTTTAGCGATTTCCTTCAATAGTGCTTTTCCTAAGGGACTAACCCGCAAGATTCCAAGATTTTCATCTATTTGCAGGTAATTATCTTTTACTAAAGGTTTAATATCAATTTCCCATAAATCTACAAATAAATCTTTCATATACGCCAAATTAAGATTTTCTCCAAGTTCATTGGTAAGAGCGATTAAGATTGCCAATATTCCATACTGAGTAGGTGTGATCTCGTCATCTTTACCTTCAGTTGTTAAAATATAATATGTTTCATCTTGAAATTTTGTTTTTATTAATTCAAAACCGACTTGCTTTAGATCGTGATAAACTTTACCAATTATCTGATTAAAATCATGATCCTTTATCATATTTCTTAGATCTTCTTCCCTAATTAGTTTTTGTGGGCTAGTTAAAATTAATCTAGAAATTTTTCTTACATTTTCATTAAATTCATTTTCTTCACTCAAGTAAAATCCGCTCCTTTACATTTTAACAATTTTTGCTTGTTGAATTGAATCATCAAATTCTAAATTCACTATAATAAATATTAGTTTATGATATTGTAATAATTTTGCGTTCTTGAAAACAGAAATTATTTTTTTTATTGTTCTGTAAATTGAACCCTTTTTATTGAATTGTTTTGATAAATATACATTAGAAAATATGATATTTTTTCTCTCTAAAAGAACTTGCATGGCAACATGCATTGAAATTAGAAAATATATCTTCTCTGGAGTCGTCAATTCGTTAAATTTTAATTTCTCTTTTCTTTTTCTCAAAAATTTTATTATTATTGAAAAATCTCGAATATCGTGACTTAAAGGGGGGTTGATTTCTGTTTTCATGTTTATTTCTTCAAGAAATCGATTTAAAATACTCTCCAATTTCATAATGTTAAGGTCTAAATTCCTAAAAGAATCGAAAACAGAAGCAATGCCCTTAAGAAACTTGCTCAACTCTTTTTGGTATGACTCTATTTTAGCAATTTTTTCCTGAAATTTTGAAATTACTTTAAAAATATTATTTAACGAATCAATTAAAAATTCTTCATTAATCTCAGATTGATGAGAAAGTGTCTTAAGTTGTTCGTCAATTTGCTGGATTTCAGCCGTTATCAAGCGAGGCGGGCGGGGCATTTGATATTGGACATTACTTTTTTTTGAGATTCCTGGAGATTCAATTTCTTTTAAGAGATTGTTTAATTCCACTTCCTTTTCTAACAAATTTTTCTTGTAAGCATCAATTTTTTCTAAAATTTTGTTATAATCTTCACTTAAATTTTCATATTGAGGTTCAATTCTGCTTACTTTACTCCTGATTTCTTCTATTTTTTTTTTAGCTTTATTAATTTCATAATTATATTCTTTTGCCTTGATTTGAAGCGCCCTTATTTTTTCAGAATTTGTTAAGTTTAAATCAATCCCAAGATCTTTTTCATTTTTTGTCGGCATTTCAATTGATGCTTTTTCACTCATTAACATGGTTATTTTGTTTATTTCTGCAAAACATCTCTTTTTTTTATTGGTTAATTCTTTAACTAAAGATTGAAACTCCTGAAGTCGATTTTCCAATTGAGCCTTTTGATTTTTGAATTTAAAATAATCTTCTTTCAAGAAAGAGAGATTATCTTTCTCTTTTTTTATTTCTTCATTTAATTTCTTAATTAAGTCTGAAATAGCTCTAATCTTGCTTGATTTTTCATGAAGTTTGGATAATTCTAATTCATGTATTAATTTTTTTTTACGATTTAGGAGTTTCAGGATATTTAGAAAATTGAAAATGGAATCCAGTTGTGA
The DNA here is from genome assembly GCA_964538145.1 of uncultured archaeon. Classification (GTDB taxonomy): domain Archaea; phylum Asgardarchaeota; class Lokiarchaeia; order Sigyniarchaeales; family SOKP01; genus SOKP01. Next base: position 20,482 of record CAZIEC010000022.1, on the reverse strand, counting down.
AATATATTCTTCTAACAATTTTAAATTTATATCATAGGTTCTCATTAGGTTTTTAATAAAATCAAATAATTCTAATGATCTTTCAAGGTGTAATTTCCCATTTTTGGATAAATATTTTAAGTAATTAATATAATCGTTTAAAGCCACCTTTTCAGGATTAGAAATTAATTTTTGATATTGAATGTCCCTTAAAGATTCAAGGGTTTCCTTGTCGAGAGTGGCGTGTATTAGTGTAATATCGTCTTTTATTTCTATTTCCTTGTTTCCAATTTTTAACTTGAATTCTTTTACTGAAATCTAAAATCACCTTTAGCAAGCATGTTAATCTTCTTTTTGTTTTTCGAATCGTTTTTTATATTTTTCAAATTCAATCTCCTTTTTTCTTTTTCTTTCTCTTATGATTTCAATTGGATCTTTTTCATCCTTATCTTCGTAAATGAACTTTTTACCAAATTTCTTATCGTATTGTAACTTGAATTTTTTTATCTTTTCTGATATATCTTCACTTATTTCTAATTTTTTATGGGAATCAATTTTTGATTTATCAATTTCAGGCAGTTTTTTTCTAAATGCTCTCCTTTTTTTTATCTCGAATTCTTCTTCAGATAATTGGAAATATTCTTCAAAATCAATGCCATAATCCTTTTGATTTTCTTTCAGTTTTTTAAGTTCTTCTCTCTTTTTTAGATTTTGTTGAGAGGTTTGACTAATTTTTACTTTATTTTTTATTGCTTTAGTTGAATATTTCTTAATAAAACTACTAACTGTTAAATTGGGGTTTTCAAGGAATTCTTCTTTAAACTTTTCTTTTAAAGAGGTTTCAAAATCTTTAGGAAATTTCTCAAGTTGTTCATTCAACTTTTTTAAAAGATTAGATTGATAGAACCTCTTTAAATTTTTTAGAAGTCCTTGGAATTGGGAATTATATTTTAAAGATTCTATTAAATTCAGCCATTCTTGTGTTGTTAATGATTGCACTCTCGTTATCAAATATTTAACCGTGCTGATTTTTTTTGAACCTATTAGTGAATTGCCTAGATTTTTAATGTTTTCTTTATTAAGCCACTGGATTTTTAACGATTCTTTAAGTCGTTGTTTATAATTTTCAATTAAATTATCTTGAACAAAAAGCAGGAGATTTAGATTTTGTTGAGAAATGTTTATTAACTTCTCAGATATGATTTCTATTTTACTTATTAAATCAAGCACATTTTCATTTAAATCCTGATTTTCTATATCAAAATCACTATTTTCAAATGGTTTAATGATTCTAGCTTTAAATGCATTAATGGTTCCTATCTTATCTTGCAATAATTCAATTGACTCATTAAGAACCTTAAACTTTTCAATTTTAAATATTTTAGAATTACTCAGGATTAATTCGCCTTAATTAAAAATTTCATTATAATAAATTATATTAAATTTCAGGGGGACCGGATAGATCATTTTCTTGAGTCTTAAAGGGTTTATTCTTTTTTCTTTGATAATCAATTGGTGTTCCAAGTAAATCTTGGCGTTCTACATGGATCGCAGTACCACCTACTAATTCCAATGCATTATAAAAAAGTTCATAAGTAAAAATTCCAGTGTTGAGGGCTTTTAATAGGGCAACTTTAGTACCTCTTTCAATATCTGAACCAGAATAGCCGTGTGTTAACCTTAATAAACCTTTTTCTGTAGAATTGCGATCAACTTCCTTCCATAATAAATTATCCTCAAATTCGGATACATTATGTCCAAGTTTTACCGATAATTCTTTTTGTATCTTGTTGATTTTATTATATTCTGAGTCTAGATTTTTGAAAATTGCATCATCAATTCCAATTTTAGCTTTTTTTACTTCATTAACAAAATGTTCAATGATTGCTTTTCTAAGTTTATAATCTGGAAAGTCAAATTTGAAGTGAAACGTGAATCTTCTCCATATAGCTGAATCTAACTGGTGTTGGTGATTTGTGGCACCAAATATTGCTAATGGCATTCCTTCATAATTTACTCTATCTATTACTTGTAAGAATGAAATAACAGCTCTTTTAATTTCTCCCACTTCATGTATGTTAGATCTTTCAGATCCTATTGCATCAATCTCATCGAAAAATAATATAAAAGCACCAATTTCTTTTGATATTTCTGCAGCTAATTCCACAACTCCTCTTATATTTTTAATTGTATCACCTAATAAAGGAGACACTAATCTATCAGACTCTATAATACAGATTGGAATCTTATATTTTTTGGCAAATCCCATAGTTAAAGAAGTTTTTCCAGTTCCTGGAGGTCCATATAATAGAACCGTCAGATTTGGAGTTAGTTTAGTCTCTTTAAGTTGTTCAGAAAATTGTTCATATTTTTTTAAAGCTTTAAAAAAGTCATCTAATAATTCTTTTTTTGTCTCATTTCCCAAGATATCTTCTACATTTTCTTTAATATCGTTGGGAAAATACACTGCTCCATACTTGCCCAATCTTTCTTTAATTACATCTTCAGTAAAAGTTTTTTTTTGTGTTTTATTCTCTTTTTTTGAACTAATTTTATATCAACTCTTTATTTATTTTTACCTATTTTTCCTCATATTTTCAATTTTTTCACAATAACTAGCAATCTCATTTATTAAATCCTTTAAATTATCAATTTGAGCTCCAATAAAATTAAAAATCTCCTTTCTATATTGAGGAGAATCTCTTATCTTCATTTTATCTAGGCTTAAATAATTTGGAAAACACAATAGTTTCATTAGATAAGGAAGTACTTTTTCATTTGTTTGAAGATCTTTGAATAAAGGATAAAAAATATTCTCATCCGATAATTTCCATCTCAATATGCCCATGTAAATTAAAAAGGCAAAATTCATTGCTATCCAGTTAATTAATTCTTTCGATAAAAAACCTCTTCTGAGGGATGCATAAGCCAAATAGTGCAAGATTAACGTTTCATTACTGAATTGAGGAATGTACCGTATTTTTCCATCGGGTTGAATATTTTCTCTCAAATAGTTATTTTCAATTAAAATATCGACAAAAGCATTAGTAGGGGCTAAAAACAGATCATCTATAACTCTAAGCCCAATTCTTTCTGCAATTTTTTCAATGGATTCTTCTTCAGCATTAGCAATAGAATCGATATAAGGTAAAAAAATATCATTTTTTAAAATCATTGGAATCTCAGAATTATCTCTTTCAGGGAAATCACCAAAATTTGGATCAAGATTGAATAGCGACGTTATGTTATTTATTATCTGATATACTTTTGGTGTCATGCCAGGAATTTCAAAAGCATTTTGACTTTCTAATTTTTCCCGGTAATAAGTATGGGGTTGTAATAAATGTCGCTGGCACTCGTAAAACTGGGGGGTGTATTCTAATAATTTGTTATATATTGTTTTTAGATCCCTTCCCCTCGGAAATAAGCGTTCTTCTATGAATTTGCATAAGTTATACAAATATGTTTCTTCTAAATTAATCTCATCAGGATTAGTCAGATTTCTCAAAATGTTTAGCGCTTCAATCGCTTCTCTTAAAAAATCAACAATATAATCCTTAATATCAATTATGGGAATTTCAGTCCTGTATTTTATTATGAAATCCTTAATTATTTCATAAATATTTGTTCTGTACATTGCAGAAAATTCTGATAATGCTCTAACTTTCCTTATATTTCTTTTTTCTTCCTCTTGCCTTATTTTATCCAATACTTCTGGATCTAACAAGAGATCAGCATCTAATTCGATGATTATTCTTCTGGTTTCTTTCAATATTGGTAGCATGTGGCTAATAAATGTTAGATATCGAGGTAATATATCTGTCCATCGTTCTCTTTTCCTTCCAGGTTTAACTGTCGTAATGGATTTTTTTTTATAACTCATGATCGATTGTTTAATTTATTTTTTAAATTGAATCCAAAAATGTTAAAAATTATTTGAATATGAATTCCATATCTCTTAAATTTATTAATTTTTTTAAGCCTTTTAAAACGAGATGAGAAACCTAATTCATCATTTCTAAAAAATTTTTCGTATTTCTTCATTATCTTTCTGAATTCAATGTTTTTTAAAATCAGAATAATTTAAATACATTTTATTTTGAATTAAAGATCCATTATCGTTGATTTCTTTAGCTCTTTACCAAATATCATGAATGATTACTCTTTCTAAACATAAAATAATCTTACTTTTTTAAAAATTAGGGCTTAATGTCCGAATAATTATTGTTAAAAATAAGGGATTATTGTAAAAAGAATTATTTCTTTAACCTTCTTCTTCTTCACTAATTAACACGGTTGTTAATATATTACCTATAGTCACGAATATTGGTATCTCTACTCTTACTAGTTCACCAAGAATCCATTTATTAACATCTTTTATCAAGAATCGCACTTGATTCATTATTTTTTTATTTACTTCCGAATCTATGACTTTAGAAAGCCATAATCCCCCTCCTAACCTATAAGCGACTATCTTGATTAAAGGTTCGAATAAGTATTCAAGTACTTGTTTCATCATCCAAGATTTGGGAATAATGCTCATTTTTTTCTCGTCAAAGTTAGGATCATTTAAAATAGGGCTTGTTTCATCAACTCTCAATTTTGGCATGAAACTCAACAATAATATCAAGGCGAATATTGCAGATATGCCGTTAATAGTGTAAGAACCGCCAATTTTATCCAAGTCATCCCGATTCACGGCAACATTTGCTAAGAACATACAAATAAAAACATTTCTGTCAAATTTTTCAGACACATAAGCATATCCTAAATCTTCATCGATCACTAAGTATTCTTCTTTTAATATTTCAATAATTTCATCTGGAAAGGTATAAAATGTATAAATTTTTTTTTCACTTCTTCGAACATCTTTTTCTACAACTAGTTCTTTTGAGACCAATCCAAACATATCAACCAATTTTTCTAATTGTTTTTTAATATAGTGTCTTGGTTTATTAGGATCACCAAACATGGCATAAAATTGATGGTCTACTATATGGAAATCATTTCTATTGCTAAATGCCTCAACCATCCGATCAATTATTGGTACTTGAGTTCCAGCTGCAATAGCTTTAGCTTTAGAAGTAACAAATCCATTTAATAACTCATTGATTATAAAATCTTGCTCATGGGTTCTGGATTTAAGTATCTTCTTAAAAGCCTCAGCAAAATTTCTAGTATTTGGGAAGAAAGCATTTTGAATCTGATCATTTATCGCTTTTATAAAGATTTCTCCATTATTTTTAGGAAAATGAGTTTTCATATCCTTTAATCTCTGAATGAGCGCTTCTTTTGCCCCTGGAATGCTCTCAACATCACGCTTTTGGAGCAATTCAATTGTTTTATCAAGACCTTTCTCGAATAATTCTAATAGTTCCTTCCAAGTTTTATCATTTTGTTCTGCCATCATTCAACACCAAATAACTATTCTTTAAAATCCCATCCTATTTCTTTAGCAATTTTTTTTAACGCTGAGATTAATTCTTTAACTAACTTTTTATCATAAATATTTGGAGATGAAACTCCTTTTTGAAGGGACCAACCCATTTGGGACGATTCACTCATTACTCTTTGTCCAGTTTTTAGGATTGTGCTCAGATCGCGCGTCCACCAATAAAATCTCAACCACTTTTTGTTAGGATTATCCTTAGAATAAATCACGGCTAAAGCTTTCCATTCTCCCATTAACCATTTAATAGTAATTCCTGAAACTGGCAAGTAAAAATTTATTGGAAAGTTAGATTGAAACCGTAAATCTAATTCTCTTGCAGGTACGTTAAAGATCAACTGTTTGTAACCTTCTAAAATAACTATTTCGCCACAATATTGGCATTCATAATGTGATTTCATTTTTTCCATTTTTCTTTGACACTTGGGGCAAGTTTGATGTTCTAAAATTCTATATTTTATTATATCTAATTTTTTTTCTTTTTCTAATTGTTCCTTGGTTTTAGGTTCTTTTTTTCCGTATTTTCCAATCCAGTTCCATTGTTCATCAAAAGATTCATCAATTTTTTCCAATGCCCTAATAGTATTAATCAAGACATCTTTTTCATATATTTTGAACATTCCCATGTGTTGATATCCCTTCCACCACGAAATCCTGACATATTTTTCATCCTTTATATATGGGCTATGGCATACGAGGACTGCCAAGGTATAATATTGAGATTTATCTACGATAATGCCTTTTTCACATATTTCATATTGTTTATTCAAGCTATAGTTAGAATGAAAATATTCACCATCTTTTATTTCGCCTTCTTCCTCTTCTTTAGCAATTTCTTCTTCTTTTTTAGTCTTTTCTTTAATAATTTTCCTACATTTAGGACATTGAAAAATATTATCTACTAATTGCTCCATTTCAATATTACAAGAAGGACATTTCATGACTAATTGTCACTACTTAAAATTCTTAATCTTTCATAATCTAAATTCAATAATTGTATATCTTTTTTTGAAAATTTTGATATTTCTTCATTTATTTGGATTAACTCTTCCCTTATTTTAATCAAATCTTGTTGGATTTTATCAATGATTCCATCTTCATTAAATGATATTTTTTCTATAAACTTCAAATAACTATATTTTCTTTTTTTTCCAGAATAATAACTTTTAATATCTTTAATTATCTTGTCTTCCAACTCATCTAACTTATGATAAGCTTTCAATAAGGTCAAGAGCGATTCTCGCCACTTTATATAGGTTTCATTACTTTTATCAATTTTTTCAGAGTCAAATTTATCCGAAAGTTGAATTCCTTCATCTTTGAGGAATTTGATCACATCTTTATTTTCATTAAATGCTTTCTTTATTTTCTTTTGACTCGGTTTGGTCAGCAAGACAGGATCAAATATTTTTATGCATTCTTCGACCTTGGACCTAATTTCTTTTAATCTATCGTGCAATCCCTCAATAGTAAGTTCCATTTTTATGGCTAAATAAATATTTCCAAATTGATCTAAAATATAATATAAATCGTTGGCTAATGTATAATCATGCTCTCCTATTTCATGAATAAATGAATGTATCACGTTGCTTGTTTCGCACATTACAGACTTCAATCGTATTAGTGCTTGATTAAAATCTCGACGGTTTATTTTTTTGAACTTCTTATTGATCATTAGAAAAAGAACATCATCCGGAACAGAAATAGTATCTTCTTCTATTGTGATTGTTTCATCCCCTAATTTTATTATAAAATCCCCCTCTTTTTGCTTAAATTCTCTCATCGTCCTAATGTTCTTGAATAAACCCAAATCAACTGCAACGGAAATGAACTCATCATCCCAAAATTTTTCTATGTTATCCTTGTAAATTTCGTCAAGATTTAAAACTCTTTCATATGATTCAATTAATCCATCATCACTTAGGTCTTTAAAGAGATCATTTCGGATGATGTATAGAAAAAGGATGATATATCGCATGTTTACATCATCCAATATCTTTTCTATTAGGTTTTTATCTTGTTCTAAAGTTAATGATTCATGTTCCATACCCAAATTCAACTACAACTATTTTATTTGATTTAATTTTTCACTTAGAAAAGAGTAATTAAAGTAATTAACAATTCCTAAAAAATCTTTTGATCTTTTCAACTTTTCACCGAAAAAGCTAAAATTTTTTAGTTTTAATTTATTATCATTTAATGAATAAAAATATATTAAAAATAAAAATAATTACCTTGATTTTCAATGGGAAGGAGAAAAAGAAAGCAGCAAACATATAAGAGAGTAAAGAAAGTTCCAAAGATTTTCACTTGTCCAAATTGTGGTGAGAAATCAGTTAAAGTAGAAAATATTAGGCGATCTTCTATTGCCACGGTTAAATGTGGTCATTGTGGTTTATCCAAGAATGTAGTTGTAAATTCAATTTCAGAACCAGTTGATGCTTTCGGAGATTTCATCGACATTTACTATGCCGATCAAGAATTACAACGTCTAGAAAAACGGATAAAAAAATTAATAGAAGATGAAGAATGGGGAGAATTAGCATTATCTTATTCAATCTTATCGGATATATGTAAAGCTAAAGAAACGGAAGCTCTAGAAAAAGAAAATGCAGACATAGAAGAAGCTAATAAATGGAGATTAAAAGCAGAGGAATATAGAAAATTAGAAAAAGAAGCTTTAAAGGAATTAGATTTGCACGAACTTGAGAAGGGAATTAAAACTGATGATGAATCGCTCTTTAGTGAAACTGCCGGACATGTTAAAAAAGAGAAAAAGATTGAAGATATTTTTGATGATCCTGGATTTTTAGAATTTTAAACCTTAGCTCATTATCTTTACTCCCCTATCATTTGATTAAACATGTTTTTAAAAAAATAATGTTTAATGCTGATTATTTCCAGTAATAAAAAATAGATATGTGGGAATAGAGAATAGTAATATACTTTTTAATTAGATTTATTGAGCCAGAAAATTCAAGCATTAGGTTTTAATAATTATAACTTAGAACA
>CAZIEC010000022.1:9032-11942 GCA_964538145.1 uncultured archaeon | reverse complement strand
ATAACTTAGAACAGAAAAAACTGTTAATTAAAGACCATTAATTTTAACAAGATAAAATTCAATTGAGATTCAACTTTTTTTAATTTTATCTAATTAAGAGTAATTAAGAGAAATTAATAAATGAAAATTATAAATTCTAATTATTTTCATTTAGTTTATTTATTTATTTTGACGTTTGGCAAAAAGCATTTTTAATTCACTCATTATAGCTCCTCTTAAGCTTTGAGGATTCGCCGATCTACTTGCTGTGGGGCTGGCAGGTCTTGCGGCTGGAGGAGGGGGAGAGCCAGGTGGCCCCCTTGGAGGGGGCGGTACATTACTTGGAGGGGGCGAAGTAGCAGGCGTTGCCAAATTAGGATTAGAATTTCCAGTTACGGCAGGAGTGACAGAGCTTTGTCGAACTTTCAATTGATTTATTTCATTATTAATGGCATTAATTTTTGATTCTAAATTTGAAATTCTTTCATTAAGCGTGGAGATAGATTGATCTACTAAATCTGGGATTCTTAAAATCATTGTCATCATTTTTTCGACAATATCTCCAAATGCGTTTACTTTTTCTTCCAATGGAGATTTCTTGGCTTCACTAAGGAAAGAATTAAATTCTTCGGCCATTTTCAATCGTATGTTTGTTTATTAATTTATTTAATATTTATATAGTTGAAATGTTTAATAAATTTAAGTTCTTTTATCCGATAACCAGAAAAAGTATAAAAAAAGAATATTATTAACTCGACTTTGAAATTGTTTCTTTCAATTTAAGCCATAAATCATCTACTTCATCCCTAACTTCTAAAAATTGGGTTATTTTCTTTAACAATACATCTCTAGCTCTATCAAAAGCTCTTTGTAAATCGTTTAATTGGGCATCCAATATTTTAATCTTTTCTCCTTCAATCAATTTATTCTTTGATTTTTCAACAAAAAGGGCTTTTTTTATCACCTTGCTTCTAATATCTGCTACCTCTTTTAAAGCTTCTGCGAATTCTTTCTTTTTTTCAACCAAATATTCCTTTTTAAGCACGAGATTTTTAATTGCATCCATGTATCGGTTATTAACTTCTATATATTGGTCATTCTTATGTATTATATCCTCATAAATTTTAACTTCCTCGTTCTTTACATTAGATCTTTTTTCCCTAACTAATGTTTGCATCTGTTTTAGAACATCTCTGAAAGTGCGATTCAACATTTCTCTAGTGAGATTCGCCTTAGTCAGGTTTTCTGCATATTTTTTTTGAGAACTAATCAATACTGTTTGAGATTTAGCCATTTTTAAAATTTGGTCTGCTAATTCTTTTTCCAACGTGGCTAATTCAAGTTCATCCTCATGAGTGATAATTGGACACATGATTTATCATTTTTAAATGATTAATTGAAAATTATTTATAATATTAATTTTATAAGAATTCAATATAATAATTTTTAGCTTTTTTATCTCATGATCTAATCTTGCGATATGGCTGTAATGATGTTATCCTTGTAGTTAGCTTTTATAACTTTAACTCTTAACCTTCTTCCAACAATGTCTTGATTAAATTGTAGATGCTTTTTAAGCAAGACTTTAATTCCATGATTTTCATCTATTTTACCAATACATTCTCTCGGATATCTTCCTTTAGAAACAATTTCAACGTTTAAAATGTCTCCCTTTCTGAGAACGAGATTGAAAGCTCTTGGACATTTATGTATTCCAAAATCAAAGGGTCCTAATTTTAATTTAATCCCATATTTTCTTTCCAATTTTGCCAATTGAGAATAGAAATAATCCCATGATTTGGGGCGGACATTCTTCAGTTTTCTTCCAGTTTTATACGTTAAATACTTTTGAATACCGATTTGAACTTTTTTATCAGAAAACCCTTGTTGGCGTATATTTATAACAAATTTTATTATATCTTCAATATCTTCATCATTAATCTTTGGAAACCAAACAGGTGCAATCAAGAGGTCTATTCTTGAAGACAACAAAAGATTAATGTTTTTTAATAACTTTTCAATATCATAATCATGAAAATTGGAAAGTTTTTTGGCTAATTCTTCGTCAAGAGTGTTTAAGCTAACATTGATTCTATCCAAGCCTGCTTTTTCAAGATTCTTGACCTTTTCATTATCAAGAAGTAAGCCATTAGTTTGCATTGAGATGACTTTGATTCCATTAATCCTTCTCAATGATTTTATTAAATCAAAAAGGTAAGGATATAGGAGCGATTCTCCATAAGGCGCAATGTGAATTTCAATATCATTTATTCCCTTAATTTTGACTATTTCTTCCAGTTTTTTTATCAAGTAATTAGAGTCGATGATGAAATTTGTTCTATAATCTCCGGCACTAACAAAACAATATTTACATTTTAAATTACATGTTGTTATGGGTTTCACTTCAATTATATTTGTTCCCCTATCAATAATGCCGATAAAATCAATTCCTATTAAAGGTATCCCTGATTTTTCATCAACTTTTATTAAATCGTGATTTTTTTCCATTAAATAATCACTTTCATCTGATTTTATACCTTAATATAGCAACAATGGCCCCTAAATCTTCGATTTGCTTACCTGTTGGGTGATCACTACTCAGAATATTATAATTGCCATTTGATTTCAAGACATTAGATATGATCTTTTCCAATCGGAGCTTATCTTCTTTTGAAGAACTCCGTATTAACTTGTCAACCAAAAATAATTCTTCGACTGCCCCTTGTTCAGCAGCATTTTCGATCTCATTCATTCCGATTGCAATCATATCCGTATCATTTGCTAAATATTCAAAAATTTTTTCAATTTTTTGCGCTTCTTCAATTATTCTTATGTTCTTTTTAACTTGAGCTAGTTTTTTTGATTTTAATACTTCAAAAATCGCACTCTCAGTGCCAGAGCTAGCGTGCAAGCTAAAGATTTCTGGAAGAT
>CAZIEC010000022.1:2277-8932 GCA_964538145.1 uncultured archaeon | reverse complement strand
CTTTTTAACTCATTTTTTAACCATTCACTCTTTTGGATCGTAACCTGCTGTCCAGTTTCGATATTAAACGTGTGATACGAACCAAAGCTGACAAAATCTTCGGGACCTTCAAGAATCGTGCCTTTGATTCTTAGTCTATTCGAGAATTCATGAAATGAGACTGATTTTACTTTTAATTTTAACCACATTGGTTTTCTATCTCCTTTTGTTCCTTCTTTAATGACTACTCTCCGAGATGTTCTGGCTGAAACTACGTCATTTTCAGTTATGACATTATATAAGGTCCATAGATCGTTCAAATTTTCTGGTTTTACCGTGATTTCATTAGTTTTTTCGTTAATTTCTATTATTTTCAACTCTTACTCAATCCCTAAGATAGATGACTCTATGATTAAATTAAGGAATTAATTATAGAAAAAATTTGAGTAAATGTTTTGGAGAATGCTTTTTTTAAAAAAAGAAATAAAAAAGTAAGGAAAATCGACAAGAGCTAAAATTATTTTTCTCCCAATGCTTCCTTTAATTTCTGAATTTCTTCCATTCTCTTTTTTTTCTCTTCTTCCATCTTTTTTAACTCTTCTTCGTCGATCTTTTTAAGGGCAACTCCCTTTTTAATTTCTTCTTGGAGTTCTTTATTAAGTCCGGACATTTAACTCAACACCTTCTTAGTTTTAATTAAAATTCAGATTAAAACGTGATTAAATTTTATAGATAATAAAAAAATTCTTATTTTTAAGTTTAAGTTTCTCGAAAAAGATGTCATTGAAATAAAATGAGATAATCCAACATACTTTTTAAACAAAAAAGTTTAAGAAATATGGTGTCTATTTGATGTAATATTCTTTCTTGAACAATCTTATTGGAGTAATTTCGGTTATTTGTTTATACTCTTTTTCTCTAAAAGGCGTGGATTCAACTACATTCATTTTAAGGCCTTGATTATCTACCATATTTATGAAATCATCGTCAATAGCGACAAATATCGGTAATTTAATTAAATTATTTTCATAAATGATGATCTTCGAGAACTTTTTAAAGGTCAAAATTAATTTTTCATAAAATTTCTTAATCTCACGTTCATTTCCTTCAATTTGTGCATATATCAACAAGCCATCGTTAGTTATTACTTCATAGGGTTCTTTAATCATTTCTGCTCGCCGCAAATATCTTTCTCTTAATTGCCAATAATCTTTTGCCTTAATAGTGCAAAAATGGATCTTCAAAGATGTTAAGGGAGCAAGTTCTTTTAACAATTCAAGTGCTTTTTCTCTACTCCCATCGACTGATGCGATCGTTCCTTCTTTTAACTTATATCCCCTTTCTTTCAAAAATTTGCTATTTGGTTGGTTAATTTCGAATTCGTTAAGATTTATAAAATCAGCACCAATTTTTTCCAAAAATAATATTAGATTCTTGATTTCTTTCATATGATTTTCATCTGGGATTACTGGCACTTCAGCTCCTACTTTCATTCCCTTATTTAAAGCAATCTTTATTGAACTCCATTTATTTTGTGGAGGATTAAACCTGATTTCGTCTAGTCCAGCATTGGTAAGTTTGTTTGCGATTTCTTCGTTAAAATTCAATCCATTAGTGTAAAGATGGACATGGAATTTTTTTCCTAATCTTGACTTGACTAATTTTATATATTTTATTGTTTTATCTAAGTTGCGTTCATAGAGAGGATCTCCTCCAGTAATGCTCATGCCTTTAGCTTGCGTCAATTTGATTTCTTTAAGCAAATCGGAATCTTCATTAACTCTTATTTCATTTGCATAAGTTTGAGATTTATTCTTTCTTTCCTTGGAGATTGGACAATACCAAAAACAATGGGGTGGGTTTTGACAAAATCCATTAATGAATAAAACAGTCTTTTCTCCTCTTAAACATAATTCACATCCCCTTGGTATGCCTTTCTTTTTAATAAAGAAGGTCCCCTTCTTAGAATCGATTATTTTAATTTCTTTCATTTTAATTTAACTTTCTCCTCACTATTGATTTTTTTCTCGCCAATTCTCTCAGCACATTTTCGGTCGTCTCGTGCATTCCTATAACTCTTTTCAAGAAAACTCCAGTTCTACCGTGCTTTTCTCTCTTTAATAATACCTTTTCTCTTTCTAAAATTGTATCAATGCTCACGTTGATTTTTTTAGCAATTACATGCTCATTACCGATGATCGAGTGTTCTTCATGCCCATTTTCATTAGGTTCTATTAACACTAGTCTCTTATCTACTCCTGGAACTCTTACATCATCTTTCAATTGTCTTAAATCTATCTTTCCTCCAAAATTATAAAATTCCATTCCTTTTTTCGATAATTTGGTCAAGGGAACGGTAATACATTCCAATTCGCTCAAGTATATATATAACTTTAAAGAATCCTTAGGTGTAGCCATTATAATTTCTTTATTAAAGACATTGATGTTGTTTTTTGATAATATGAGCTCAACCATATAAAATGGAACTGCATCAAGAAAAATTATGTCTATATCACTATTATAACCTACATCTCCCCTCGCGATACTTCCATAAACATAAGGATTGAATCCTTCTTTTTCAAAAATCTCCATTAATTTAATGCTTCTTTCTCTCTTCTTTTTTAGAATTTCCCAGTGTTCTTTAGTGTAGACTACAATATTATCGTAGTTTCTTAGGATCTTATTACTTTTTTGCATTATGGTTTTGGAAAAAATGTATTAAAATATTTATTAATTCTCATTTAATTTTTTTAACAAGTATCCAAATAGGATTGTCTCGTGATATTTAAACTTTTTATTGGATTTAATCATTATTATTCGTTCTTTTTCCACCAAATCAATAAATTCTTGCTTTTTAATGCCTTTTAATTTTAATTTTAAATTCAAAAACAATCTAGAATGAAAATTTACCATGACAATGTAATCTTGAAGTGAAGATTTTTTATAAGTTTGCTCATACAGGTTGATAATCTCAACGAGTGGAAATCTTGGATTAATTGAAATGTATTTTAAGCAGCTTGGATGATTTTTGAATACATCAAGTAAAAATATTGGTTCTTCATAACATATAACGCTGAATTTTGGATTATTAGATAAATCTATATATTCATTAATAATATTTTGAAGAAGTTGAGCAATCTTCTTATAAGTCTTACCACGCTTCATATCATTCTTATATTTTTTTTGAGGGGATAAAAATAATGAGAGAACATCATAACCACGAGAACTTAATCCTTCCAATAATGAATTAAATAACATGCTAGATTTTTTGAAACAAATTGCAATAATCATTTTTATCGATAACTTATCATTATTAAGTGCATTTTTCAACATAAAGCTTTTATAGATGCGAAATCCCTCTAATTTTATCTTGCTTTCGAGAAGATTTATTTCCTCTTGCGTTAAATTTGGATTTACTATCTTATTTCTCCATCGGAATAAATTTTTATAAATTTTCACGCCAAGTAAGAAGATTAAAAATAAGATTATGATTATGGTATCGACTAAAAACCAATTTACTCGAAAGATATCAAATGACATTTATATTATCAGTTACCTTTATTCTGTTACTTGATTTATCCATTCTAAATATGACTTTAATCCATCATTGACTTCTACACTGATGCATTCAGGAGTGTCATATGGATGGATCTCCTTAATTTTTGCCATGAGTCTTTTTGCATTTTTCTTGTTAGTTTTGATGATTAATAAAACTTCGCTATCTTCTTCTATTTTTTCTTTCCACCAATATATTGAAATTACATTTTGAATGATGTTTATACATGCTACAATTTTTTGCTCTACCAATAATCGGGCAATTTTCTTGCCCTCCTCCAAATTTGGGGCAGTCACAAAAAAGATTAAAGCATCCAACATGTTGCCACCTGTTCTTGATACTAAATAATGCTATTTTAAATAATTCAGATTAATTTTTATATAAGGTTTCTTGAGATTTAATATTTAATTAAACCTTTGAGCATTGTCCACAAAATATCCAAAATATTTTATAAAACAAAAATAATTATCCCATTTTAGTATGAATATTAAAAAATTTTTTTTATTTCATGGTTTAAATTAAAATCAGACCAAAATTAGTAGAAAAATGTGAAGAGGCAATGTAAAAATTGAAAGCAGTCATATTATGTGCAGGGAAGGGCTTAAGGATGAAGCCGTATACCACCAAGTTTCAAAAAGCCATGTTACCAATTAATGGAAAACCTCTATTAGAATACATAATAAGAGGATTGAAACTTGCTGGTATAAAAGAATTTGTGTTAGTCATAGGATACAAAAAAGAACAAGTAGTTAAGTATTTTGGAGACGGTACTAAATTTGAAATAGATATTGAATATGTAGAACAAGAAAAACTGAATGGGACTGGAGGGGCCTTATTGATTTGTGAACCATTGATAAAAGAAGATCATTTTTTATTAACCTGGGGTGATACATTGATTTCATACGGTGTTTATAAATCATTATTAAATGTTTTCAAGAAAGAAAAAAATGATTTTATTTTGGTAGCAAATCCAGTTAAGGACCCCTATTTAGGAGCAGCCATTTATCTACAAGGAGACTATTGCATTGATATTATCGAAAAACCTCCTAAAGATACATCTAAATCAAGATATAATAATTCAGGCATTTTTATCTTACACGCTAAAATTTTTGATTTATTGAAAAAACAGCAAGAATCACCCAGGGGAGAAATTGAGCTCACTGATGCTTTAAGGATGGGCATTAGAAAGTTAAATTGGAAGATAAGGGTAATAAAAATGCAAGAAGGTGATTTTTATGGTGATTTTGGAAATAAAGAAGATTATGAGCGATTGAAAAGTGATCTTTCATGGTTAAATTCACTTAATGAGAGATAAATTTATATAAAATATGATAAACATGATTTATTAGAATGGGAAAACTAAATGTTTCTTGATTTAATCCATTAAATCATCAAATTATAACTATAATTAAGTAAATTTTCATGAAAAAATGTTTAAATCAAGCTTTTTTAAAATATCATTAAAAAAACAGCACATATTGATCAAATAATTTAATAAAACCGTGATATTCTTAAATTAACTCGATGTAAACATGATTTGTTTAATTTAATTAAATGTAAAATGAGGAAGAATTGAATATTTAATTGATAAAAATTAATTTTCAAAAAGAGAAATTATTAAATATTTGGACTTTCATTAAATACTAAAATTGTAATTCATTTTAATTAATATTAAAAAGTTAATTTAATGGAAGATAATAAAGTAGAATGTTAACAATGATAGAATTCGATGAGGAGGTGTGCTAAATTCTTCATAATGTATATTTGATTCACCAATATACTGGAATATGTTTAATTCATCGGAAATATGGAAGTATAGAATTTAATCAAGATTTAGTTTCAGGATTCCTTACGGCTCTTAAAGATTTTAGTATAGAGTTCTCAAAAGGTAGTGGAGAACTCAAGGTTATAGATCGTAAATATTAGTATTTACGAGTAAAAACATGCAGATTTTTTATCTGCTATTAGTCTTTAAGGAAGGAATCCTGTGTACAGCAGCAGCGGATAAGAATGATGATGCAAAAATAATTCATAAAGCCTTGAGTGACATAATCGAGAAATTTGTAGAAAAGTTTGGAGATGTAATTCAAACTTGGACGGGGGATGTAAGGATTTTTAGAGGTTTCGAAGAGGTAATCGATGAGATATTGCAAAATGGAAAAGTCGCCGAAATTCCACTTAAAATACCGATATTAAAAATTTATGAAAAAGATTTCTTGAATTCAAGAAAGAAATTAGCAAAGAAAGGATTAGTATTATCTGAAGAAGATTTGAGAAAAACGAGGGACCAAAAACCTTCTTGGACTTCAAAAAGGCTTCCCAAACAAGTATTGACACAAGGATATTTGAATGAAGAACAATACAAGATTGCTCACTTGGCAGATGGATTTCATACGATCTCAGAAATAGCAGAAGAAGCTGGAAAACCAGAATCTGAAATTCAAGTGATAATTGATGATCTAGACGATTTAGGATTGTTAAAATTCATTGAAATAAGATGATTTTTAAAAAAAATTCCTTTTCTAATTGATAGAAAATCCTTATTAAAAGCGAATTATCTTTTAATTCGTGATTTCTTCCAACAATGAACTATCATTATTACTCATTTTTGATTAGTTTGGATATTTAAAATCACTTAATTTTGTATTTAATTCTTTTAAAAAGAAAAACTTGAGATTTAAGATTTGATGGCTTTCAGGTATTTTATTAAATTTGCAAGTCAAAAGTCTAAATGTTAATTATCATTGGAAGTCATGAAAAATTATAATTGATTTCTCCAATGATCATGTAAGAATGTCAAAAATTAATAAAAAAAATAATAGGTAATGTTTCCTATTTCGCATTCAATTAACAATATTTATTAATAAGAATAAACAATAGATTCACTAACATATTTTAATTTTAACATTATTTAAAAGGATGAGTTATAATAATGGGAGAATTCATTAAAAAAATTGTAGATTTAGATGAATCTGCAGTTATAGAAATGGTTAAAAATAAAGTGGAGAACAACGAGGATCCATTAAAGATTTTAGATGAAGTTAAAGAAGCAATGAAGCAAATAGGAGAAAAATTTCAAAACAAGGAATATTTCTTACCAGATTTAATCTTGTCTGGAGA
>CAZIEC010000022.1:0-2177 GCA_964538145.1 uncultured archaeon | reverse complement strand
GAGAAAAATTTCAAAACAAGGAATATTTCTTACCAGATTTAATCTTGTCTGGAGAAATCTTGAGACAAATATTGGAAATTCTCGAACCTAAATTAAAGGAAGTTCAAGCTTCTGAAAAGAAGAAAGGTAAGGTGTTGTTGGGTACTGTAGCAGGAGATATTCATGACATTGGAAAAGATGTTGTAAAATTCATGTTGGATGCAAATGGATTTGAAGTGTTAGATTTAGGAGTAGATGTTCCTGCCAATGAATTTGTTGAAAAAGTTAAGGAAGTTAAACCTCAAATTTTAGCATTAAGTGGATTTCTTACTCTATCTTTCGATTCAATGAAAGAGACAATTGAAAAATTAAAAGATGCCGGACTGAGAGAATCTCTAAAAATCATGATTGGCGGCGGAACTGTCGACGATAGAATTGTAGAGTATGTTGGTGCAGATGCATATGGCGAAAGTGCAGTAGATGCTGTCAATTTAGCTAATAAATGGGTGGGAGGTGATTAAAAATTCCAGATAAGGATGGTTCATATTTTCAAAGATTAGAAAGGGTAAAAACAACAGTTTCCATTAAAGAACCAGATCGTGTACCAATTGCCACCATGTCAATGTTTTACCACACGGAACAAGCAGGATATACCAAGAAAGAAGCAATGTATGAGCCTCAAAAGCTGGCAGACGCTGGTTTAAAGGTTTATCCTCCATTAAACTTGGACATGGTTCCTCCACTTCTGGGGGTATTTCCTGGTGCCGTAATGGACCATTTAGGCTCTCAATTTTTCAAGTGGCCTGGTGCTGAAGATCCAAAATGCAAGTTAGATGATAACTTGCCATTTCAATGGGTGGAAGGAGAATACATGAAAGAAAATGAATACGAAGAAATCCTTACTGATCCGACTGGATTTTTAATAAGAAAAATAATACCTCGTCATCATAAGAAATTAAATGGATTCATGATGTTTTTGGGATTATCATCATTAGCAAATGCTTATGGTACGATGATTGGCATTCCAGCATTCTTTGGGATGCCCCCAATCCAAGAAATGCTCAAGTCTATAGGACAAGCTGCCATGAAGCTGTTTGAATACATGGAAGCAAGCAATCAATATACGAAACAAATGAAGGAATTAGGATTTCCCGTCCACTTTAATTTATCTGTACAAGCGCCATATGATATTGTTAGCGAATCATTAAGAGGAATGCGGGGTACGATGTTAGACATGTATCACCATCCTGAAGAATTAAAGGCATTACTCAAGCTATTAGTTCCAGATTCATTAATGAGTACCGTAATGAGAGCAAAACTTAATCAGATCAATCCAGAAAATAACCTTGTTTTCATTCCATTGCATCGTGGTGCGGATGGATTCATGAGCAACGAACAGTTTGAAGAATTTTATTGGCCGACGTTGACTGCTATAATGGAAGGTCTCATTAAAAATGATCTAATACCTTGCCCTTTTTTCGAGGGTGGATATAATGATAGATTAGAATACTTGGGAGAATTTGCTAAAAAATATCCCGGTAAAATGATTTATTGGTTTGATAAGACTGATATATTTCGTGCAAAAGAGTTATTTGGTGATCATGTTGCAATAAAAGGTAATGTTCCAGGTTCTCTAATGGCTACTGGTACACCTCAACAAATGGAAGAATATGTAAAAAAAATTATTGAGGGTTGCAAGGAAGGTGGTGGCTTCATTGTTGACGGTGGAGTATCCGGGATCATTGATGAGGCAAAACCTGAAAACATAAAAGCAATGATTGATGCAGTATTTAAATATGGTAAATATTAGATAAATTCTAACATCCTTAATCTTTATAAAATTAAAAGATCATTCTTTTTTTATTAATATTTCATATTTTAGTTTGGTATTAATGTTATTAAATATTGATTTAAATTGAATGATTGAAAATCTTGAATTGAATTAATATATTCTTTTTCAAGTTAATATCCTTTATTGTTTTAGCCTAAATTTTTACCATAATTATGATAATGAAATTATTTTTCAACTGATATTATAGAGAACAATGAGAATTTCTTTTTATTAAATTAAATTCATAATTCCCATGATACCTTTAATTAATTAAAAAACATTCATGAGGTTAAAAAGAATTAAAAAAACATAAAATGATTTTGATTAATTAAGTGTTAAAATAAAATGATTCATGAACATAAATAAT
>CAZIEC010000021.1:6177-23039 GCA_964538145.1 uncultured archaeon | reverse complement strand
ATCTTTTCTTGCATGATATCTTGCTCTCTCGATTAATTCTTTATTTAATTTTAAAGAAATTGATATAATTATACCAATTTTTTATGTTATTAAATATTTAACATTGGAACCATCGTGGATTTTTAGAAAAAGATTTTTAACTATCAAGTTAATTAATATGTTAGAAAATTTGAGAATTAAATTAATGAAATAATGATTCTTTTAACGGCTAGGATAATTCCACAAAAAAAAGACTTTATCATCTAACGAGATTTTTTAATTCAAGAGTGATGCAATTCCAGTGAATTAGAAATAATTAAAAGTTAATACCGTATGAAAAAATAAAATAAAAACATGTTTATGAAACGATGAGAATAAATTTAGCCGAGAAGATTAAAAGGTTCTTCAAAAAGAAGAATAATACCTCAGATGACATTTCCTCTTTAGAAAATGATTTAGAACAAATTAATAAAATTCATGAGCATGCTTTAGAAAATGTCAAAAATCAAACTTCTAATGAAGAAATACTTGAAGAAGACTCTATTCCTCAGATTGAAGAACTAATTTCTTCTAAAATCCTCAATTATGATGAAAAATATTCAATCTTAAATGGAGGTTTCGTTCAATACGAAAAAATAAAGGAGTTCATATTAAATGATATAAACATTGAAGATGATGATTTATTGAAGAATACTTTACAACATTTGCAAGATTTAAAGTTAATTCATTCTACTCTTGAATTGGAGAATGGAAGCTTTTACTTATTCAAACCATTAGAATTCACGGATGAGGAATTAAGGTTTATTTCTGCTGCTTTAAACCGCTCACCATTAATAAAGGAAGAACTTTCTTCCATCTTGGAGTGGAATGAAGATCAGGTTTTGGCAATAATGAAAAAATTACAAGAAAAGGGTATTTTAAGGATAGAATTTGATAAAATAATAATTCCAGGAATAAATCAAAAAATTTGCTCCTAATTAATCATTTTAACTATAATTTGCCTTTACATAATCCTGTACTTTTTTAATTTCTTGAAGATAAGTTTCTCTATTACCAAAAATGTAAAAGCGAACATCTGGACCCGTTCCACTTGGCCTAAAATAAAGAGTGGAATCCTTGCTTTTCAATTGATAGATATCAA
Organism: uncultured archaeon; assembly: GCA_964538145.1. GTDB lineage: Archaea > Asgardarchaeota > Lokiarchaeia > Sigyniarchaeales > SOKP01 > SOKP01. The sequence continues at coordinate 21,919 of CAZIEC010000021.1, read as the reverse complement.
TCTTACCGCTATTATCAGAAAGTGCTTTGACTTGATATTCTTTATCTCCAATTCTTATGGTTTTTCCATCATTCTTTTTAAAATTTGCTATGATCCTTACCTTTTCTTCATCTATGGCAGGTATCGTCCGATTAATCCCCTTTATTGACCAATCAATTGATTCAGATATCACGTGTCCTCTAGATACTAATTCGGATATTAATACTAGTGCCGGAACGGGGTATTTATCAGCGATTAAAGGAAATTCGGATTCAAACTTGTAATTACCAGATTTTTCATCTTTAGTGACTTTAAGGATATTAATGGTATGTCCACCAGATTCTTCCCACATTACTACTAAGAATTCTTCATTTACAATGCCATTTTCTTCGAATAATTGAGTCAAATACTTTTTTAATGGCTCAGGATTGTCTAATTTTACAAGATTACCGCTTTTATCTTTATAATACAAGATGGCAGAATCTATTTTTGATTTATCAACTTCAATACCGAATAAAAAGTACAAGATAATACCCAAATGTTTATATCCGACACCAGTTAAAATATTAATGAAACTTGTGTCATCACCTCTTAAATCACTCGGTATCGTGCGCACGTTAATGATTTTCTTATGATATTCCTTAGCTAAAATGTTATGCATTGCTGAATATATTTCATTAGGAATGTAGGTACAATATTGACCATTTTGCTTGACATATAAAGCAATTCTGTCTCTATCAGCATCTAAAAGTAATGCTAATTTGGAATTGGACTCTTCCATTACCTGCTGGAGCTTTTCTTCTCGAACAACTTTGATTGGGTTAGGAGGATTTATCTCTTCACTTATGAATACCACATTAGCACCTAAGTCTTTAAATAAATTAATAATTCCCCTTGCTTCTCCCAAATATGGCCATATTACGATGGTTTCTCCTTTTAAATCAGAGATATCTATGATCCTTGAAAGCAATTTTTTAACGTAATCATTATTAATCTTTTCAGCATCGATTAATTTTGGTTTGAAATGAGAACTAAGTTCGATCGTTTTCAAGTTTAAGGCTTTTTTTGAAATCTTCTTAAACAAGTTTCCTGATATGGGTATGGGATAATCTATGTAAAATTTTATTCCATTCCATGACAAATCATTATGAGAAGCTGTTAAAACGATGATTAGATTAATATCCTTTAACAAAGCTACTGAAGCCGCCCCATAAGGTGAGGACATCCTGGACTTTCCGGGATCATCTTTTTGATAGTATATTTCAAAGTTGTCCCTAGCAAAAATCTTGGAACAATATTTTAATAATAAATCGCTGCTTGGCCTATTATCTGTAACGATTAATATTTTTAAGTTCTCATCATTTTTCATTTCTTTATATTGCAAGCTAATTGCCTTAAATACTCGCAAGAACAAGCACAGCTTTCGATTCGTCAAGAAAAACTTTTTTTCACCATTTTCTACGACTTCATCGTAAATTTGTATTCTTAAACCTGAAGTTGGCGCAACAATAGGATCTATTATTTTTTTCTCCGCTTCTGTAAGGGCTGGCAATTCGAGCAATTCATAATCTCCATGATCCTTTAACTCTAAATCCTCGTTAATAAATTTTGTCAAAAAAGAGCACCTTCTTTTTTTTTAATGATATTTTCAATAATCATGGCAATTTTAAAAGTTTTTATTATTGCTAAATCGAATAAAAAATAATATATCTATTCGAGGATTAGCATGATAAATTAATCAGAATTTTAAGAATTAGGAAATAATTTCTTAATCGCATCTCTAAGGATGGCATGGATTTTCTCCCTATATACTTGGTTAATTGCAACCATTCCGTGCACCTTAATTGGCGGCTGCCTATTTGATTTTGACAAGATTCGTTCACAAAATTCTGGAGTTAATCTATTTGGTAAATCTTGCTTATTTGCGATCCCAATTACAAGAACATCTTTATAAAATGTATCTAAAATGTCTTGTATTATTTCCTTGCTTTGTGTTACATTTTCAAATGTGGAATCTAATACCAATAAGGCAATGTCAGTATTATCTAAAAGGCTTTTCCATAAAGATCTGAAGTTAGATTGACCAGCAAAATCCCAAAATACTATAGAACGAGGAATATCTTCAAAACCATTATATGTCGTGATATCGACATTTATTGTTGGAACATATTCAAGATCTATATCCTTCCCACAAATTAAATGCAAGAGTGTCGTTTTTCCAACACCACCTGTACCAATGATGGATACTTTGATGGAACCTAGAATGATATCGTCCAAATCCTTGCCAAAATCAGAGAAAACAGCCCTATTGCCATGCCAATCGCCGCTGGATAAGATATCTCCATATTTTTCAATAAATCTATTTTTTATTTGTGTGATTTTTGAGTTTATTGTTGTATCGTTATCATCCAAATCAGAACAAACTACAATTATGATATCGTCTACTGCTGTATAGAAATACTTGAACTCATCCGTAGCTGTTGATGTGATATCACTTTGACTAATTTCTTTCATAAAACCGGAAAATGCGCTTAAAAAACCTGCTAAAAGATCTCTATCTATGTCGAAGGATCCATAATTTCTAAAGAATAATGATTTACCATCTTTTGTTATTATGTTGATGTACTGGATAATTTTTTTTGCCCACCTTATATGATGGTTAGGTCATTACAATTTTTTGAACACTTGACTCACTTAAATTTAAAGTACAAGTTAAATTATTTAAAATTAATGATTTGAGTCCTTGAGAAATAATTTTTACAAATATCCTATGAATTATCTACATATTTTTGGAGAAAACATCAATAATGTTTCCCATTGTATTTGTGAAAAAGGTTTTTTAAGATATTAAAGTGAACATTCCATGTCATAACGCTTGAAAACATTCATTTTTTTCATTTTAAAATGCGAGTCAACAAATTTTTATATCTCCAATTTATTTATTATTCAGATTTTTTATTAATTTAAAATCTAAATTTTTAGTTTACAAGCAATTCATTTTAACGATATTCACGACAAAGAACAAGGATAATTAAGCGTGTTTAAATAATGAGGGATGGGAATTCTAAAGATTATTCTAATGTGGAAGAAAAGCTTAAACAATTAAATGAAAAGGTCACAAAATTATATGGTATTTTGGAAAAATTTGGTTTAGATGTTATTACAAAAATGGGCCACACCAACCTTTTAGTAAACAAATTAACAGATAAAGTAGAAAAATTATACAACACAATAATCGATATTAAAAGCTTATCTCCTCAATTGAACAATATTATAGAGGGACAACGAGAAATCGAAGATGAGATTGGACTCTTAAAAATTTTACTTTCCAATTTGAAATTTTCAAGGACAGAACTAAATGATAAAGCAATTGTCACGGAACAAGAAAATTCTTCAGATAAAAAAAACCAAATCCTAAATCAATTCAAGAACATTAAAGAAGCAATAATATCGGATACGAGTCCTTCAATAATAAAAGAAAAGCTAAAAAACTTGAAAGAGGTCATTTTTGAATTTACAGGTGGGCATAAAACATTATATGAGATATCTAAAATTATTAATAGATTAAACACCGCAGAATCCTTATCTGAAAATTTTGACTTAAACGATCCTAAATCTATTGAATTAAGTAATTATATCTTAAAAAACATGGATCAATGGTTAAATGCTTTAAAACTTAAATAAAGGTTAGAAAGAATTAGAATATTTAATCATTAATTTTTAAATGGAAAAATACATGATTTAAATAAAAAATTACTGTTATTTTGTCTTTTTTACGTTGTATATTAATTCTCCAATTTTGTGGAACACGTTTTTGACATTTTCTCCTGTTAGAGCAGAGGTTTCAAAATAAGGAGCATTTAATTTTTCGCTAAGATGTTCTGCCATTGGTAAAATAATTTTTCTTTCATCTTCTAAATCAATCTTATTTCCAATGAGTATGCGAGGTATACCACTTAACCCATATTTAACTGCAGTATTATACCAATTATTAACATTAGAAAATGTACTTGAGCGAGTTATGTCAAATACCAACATCATTCCATCAGCACCATTAAAATATGGACGATGAAGCATGTAAAATTGTGGCTGGCCTGCTAGATCCCATATTAAAAGATTAATTTTAATATCATCATTTAACTCCAAAGTTTCTTTTACTATATTTACTCCAACTGTAGGAAGATATTTTTCCTCAAATTTATTCCGAGCAAATTTTGTTAATAAGCTGGTTTTTCCCACAGCAGGGTCTCCAATTACAATAACCTTGTAAATCGCCTCAGTTTTCCCTTGAAAAACAATATCTCCATTGCTCATTAAAATACCCTTTCTTGATATTCAATTTTGTACTTATAATAAATATATACTTAACATATAAAATTTTTAGCAATTGAATTCAATGGATAAAAATGTGTTTTAATAGGAATAAATTAATTAATAAAATTTACAACACGAAAAGTAAATTATAAAAATCTGCATGAAAATCCTTTAATTAATTAGAAAATGGTGCGTGCTTTTCTTTCCCAAGCAAGATTTTCTTCTTTATTGTAAACTTGGAATTTTTAAAAGGCTTTCTAGCAATGAAAAAGATGGATTTGACCATAAAATTAATAGGATTCCAGTTTGATTGAAGATTTTCAAGGAAAGCATTTAACTTTTTTGCAGGGCCTTTAAACTGACCCACGCTCAAGTGTGGAACATATCCTTTCTTGAACTTACTAACATCATTGCAATCTGGAACTAGATCTTGAAGTTTAGATTGTAATTTGATAATATTTTCCATGGGTTCTGGTTTAAGCCAAATTGTATAGCTACCTTTTCCGTGATGAAAATAATGAAACTCTTTTAATGAGATTCTGAAGGGATTTATTTTTGAGCAAATTTTTAGAAATTCCATTTCTAATTCTGTGAAATATTCTTCTGGTCTGAATGGATATAATACTGTTATGTGAGGCATCCATCTATCCACGTGTCTATCATATATTTTCCTTATTTCTTGAATTGGAGCCCATTTTTCTTTAGGGGGACATATGATCACGGCAGAAGTGGGTACCTTTTGCATGATTTCAGCGCAGTATCGTTAAAATGGAAGATTTTTTATAAGTAATGAATTCTTATTTATAAACCATGTCTATAAAACAAAGGTATTTCATTCAAAAATCCAAAATTCGAGAATTAAAACAAGAGCTTTTGAAGCAGTATGATGAGAATTTCATCAATAAAATTTTTCCAAAGAAAGCACAAATAGAATTAATCATTTTAGAAGATGGAAATCAATTATTTGCTGTTAATAATGAACTTAAGCTTTGGAAGTCTGGAGATATATACATTCCAGTTTTAACCTTACTTCTGAATAAAAAAATTGATTTAAAGAAAGTCGTCGTAGATATGGGTGCAATTAGATACGTTACTAATGGGGCTGATGTCATGCGTCCAGGAATTACAATGATCGATCCTTCAATTAAGGAAGGCGATATCGTACAAATAGTTGATGAAACGCACGATAGACCTATTGCTATAGGCAGAGCTCTCTTTAATGCTGAAGAAATGGAGAAAATGAAATCTGGAAAAGTAATTAAAAATTTACATACTGCGAACAAGAAAGATCCGATATGGAAGGTAATTAAAACATTTAAATAAGTAGTAGATTTAAACTTTTTATTTTTAACATGGATGAGAAACATTATTCGATTTAAACATTAGGAGGAAAAATTAAATTAATTCTTCAAAAAGGATTTTCTTTATTTCAGATTTGTTTTCGCATTCAGAAATGGGTTTAGATTGATCATCTATTTCACATGGATCAATTTCATAGTTCTTGAATAAAACGATTATCATCCTGAGAGCATTTTCAATAAAAAATGGATTTGAATGAGCCTTTTTCATTTTATTCATTAACTTAATAATGTAGAATGATTTCCATAATATTTTTTCTTTTTCTTTTCCTTCTGTTTTTAAAAAATCATCGAAAATATTTCCATAACAATCGAGTTCGCTCATCATGATCGGAATTCTTTTAGATTTTATTTCAATTTCATTTTAATCGTAAAAATACAATCAATTTTCTTTTACATACTAAATATTTTTCATATATGACAATTTAAGATCAACACATTTTTGCAATGGAAAAAACCTTGTTTTGACCCCATGTAAATTAATTATTCCATTTTGTTAAGAGATATTTACTGATTGATTTAAATAATAGATGTACATTTTATAGATCAGCATACTTGCTAGAGTATAGGTAAACCCTCTCAGACCAATTATAATAAATAATATAATATCGGGATAAGGCTTGGATAATACACCATTCTATATTTAAAATCAGATATATGATATTAGGATACTATTAGAATGACCAATAATGCAAGTATTGGGATAAAATAAGTAAGATTTAAAATAACAAGAATTGTGCGTGTTAAAAATGAGCATGTATAGGAGTTATCTCTTAAAAAATCAATTTTGGGCTAAAAAGGGAAATGAAAAAAATAATAACTCTCAGGAAAAGGTCTTCATAAAGCATGATTCAGAGATTGGAGGCATCTATGCAATCATCAATCCTAACGATAAAAGAGGCGTTAAAATAATCGTAAATGGTAAGGAACATTGGTTTAATAACTTCGATAGGCTTGATGCGTTCCTTAATCAGTTAAAACAGAATGAAAGCAACATCTTGAGAATTTTGAAAAGGAGAAACATGTCTAAGCACCTAAGAACATTAGACATTTAAGTTATTTTATTATTTATTTTTACTATAAAATTTTTCCCTTTTCTCTTTATTTACTTAAATTTAGAAAAAAATTTAGCCTATAAAAATAAATCTTTTGAATTTAGGAATGATTTTAATAACTTCATTACGATTTTCATCAAAATCCTAAAAGCAAATACCAGTCAAGTTCTTGGAATATTATTTTCAATACAATGGTTGTAATCCTGATTGAAAGTGCCTTAACCTCAGGTCCTTGCCTCTTGCAATTCTGACTTTTGGTATCTTATCTCTATTTTTATACAGTTCTGTAATCGCCGCTACAGCAAAATCTATGTGTTTTGGATTATACATATTTCTAGGAATGGCAAATCGAACTAAATTTAATATTCCTTTCCTCTGTTCAGGCGTCTTCTTATCCCATTCAAACGCGAATGGTCCCAATTCGCAAGCACGTATTCCATAATGCCTTATCAATTCAATCGTGAAGCCCACGCCTCCAAAATCCTCAATTTTCATGTCAATTCCTTCGAAAAATTTATCCATATTGAGATATACTGCATGACCTCCTGGAGGAAGGATTACTGGAACTCCATTTTTAGCTAGTTTCATAGCAAAATCTCTAACTTGTCCAATTCTATCGTTGAGATAATTTTCTTTTACCACCTCATTAAGTCCAGCTGCCAATGCCATTATATCTCTTCCAGATAATCCACCATAAGAATCATTTCCAAATGTTAAAATTTGCTTCTCTTTTAGTAAAATTCCTATGTCTTCTTCAATAGAAAATTTTTCATGAAATAACCCCTCATCTTTAAAGAAAAGACCTCCTCCAATGTTTGCTAAACCATCTTTTTTAAAACTAATAGTAAATCCTTCCACATGTGAAAATATTTCCTTGATAATGCTTGGAATGGAATGATTTTTATATCCATCCTCAAAATTCTTAATGAATATAGCGTTTTCAGCAAATCTACAAGCATCAAAAAATAAAGGAATCCCGTAACTTTTTGCTATTTTGCTTACTTCTTTAATATTCTTCATTGACACAGGTTGTCCTGCTGCAGTATTATTAGTTATTGTAAGATATATTAGCGGAATAGAATCAGCTCCTTTTTCTTGTATGAATTCTTCCAATTTTTTTAATTCCATGTTTCCTTTAAAAGGATTATGCGAATGAATTTTTTCGATAGGAAAATCTTCTAACAAGTTAGCTGAAAACAAGTTCACGGGATGAATACCGCTTGAATAAATGTTAGCTTCTGTCGTATCAAAATGACCATTACTCGGAATATAATATTTTTTTCTTGAGTCTTTCTTTTTTAATACTTTAGAAATGGTTGAAAACAATAAATATTCAGCACATCTTCCTTGTGGCACTAAAAAAGCATTAGGACGCTTGAGTTGATATACACCACCATTAACAAATCCTCCTTTAAATGATGTCAAATACAACTCGTCCATTAATTTTTGAACATTAGTTTCACCAGATAAGATCAAGCTTATTGCCCGTCGGGGTTTATCTCCCCGCTCAAAAGTATCCCTAATAGCATCTAAAAGCACATAGTATCCTTTATTTCTACCATATGCCTCATCTCCATGGAAAAGAGCTGCCCATTGAAAGTCCGTCATTGATGTCGTGCCACTATCCGATAGAAAGTCCAGAATTAACATATCAGCGGGGAATGCAAACATGCTATATTCTGTTTCCTTTAAAACTTTCTCACGTTGCTCTTTAGTTACTTGCTTTATATTTCTCACAATATAAGTGACTTTACTAGGAATGGGTACTCCCAACTCATTTATAGATTTCATGTTATTTTCACGATTTTATTATAGATGATTAAGAAAAAGGATTTTCATTTTTAAATTCAAAACAAATTGATAATTTATTTAATTTAATGTTGTATTAAATGTTTTTCCAAAAACTTTTTTTGAGAATTTATTAATTAATATCTTCTTAATTGGTTTGTTCAAGAGAAGCTTTATTAATCTCCTATAAAATCATTTTAAAAACAAGTCTTAAGAAGGAATTCGTTTTAACATGATGCGAGTAATTGTTTCGAATATTTTCTCCACATTTTCACCAGTCTTGGATGAACACTCAATGTAATCCAAAAAACCATTTTCTTTAGCAAATTTTAATGCTTCATTCTTAGAAACTGTTCTTATCTTCTCCAAATCCAATTTTGAACCAACAAGAATGATGGGAACCTCTTGTCCATGCGCATCATTTGCTTTATTAAAAACATCCAACCACTCGTTTAAATTCTTGAAGGTAAAATAACGCGTGAGGTCAAACATGAAAATTGTTCCATTTGCTCCAGCTACAGCCCCATTTAACAAGAATCTGAACTTAGTTTCACCAGCAAAATCCCATATTTGTAGGGATATTTTTTTTCCATCATATTCAAATTTTTTAAGAAAAAAATCCATTCCGATTGTTAGTTTATAAGATTCCTTAAATATGCCTTCTAAATATCTGTGCGTTAATGTGGTTTTTCCAACGCCACCATCTCCAAATATACATAACTTAAACTTGTATTCGGGTAATCTGTTTATTCCTTTGGAAGAATTGGAGTCTTTCATTCAACACACTATTGATGATAAATAAGAGTGATACAATATCTTATTTTAAAATTAAATGTTAATACACCAATTTAAATCTTAATTTTAACAAAATTTTTTTAAAAGATTTAAAAAGAGATATTCCTTCATTTTCTGTTTTTTAAATATATTTCATCATCCATTAAATTGATTTAAAAAACATATTTTAAACATTCTCATTGAAAATTCCATAAAATTAAATCTCATCATAACATGGTAATTACTTTTAATGAAAAATAAAATTACTAATTGATCTCTTTACTTAATAATCTTGATCTTTCTTTTAAAATTTTAGAGACTGTTTTTTTATCTTGAGTGTACCATTTGTAGGCACATATCCAAAGGATAACGCCAGGTATTACAAATAAGGAGATTATTATGGAAATCACTTGATAATTTTCAGAAAAGAAAGAAATTAAAATTCCTGAAATTAAAGGTCCCATTCCATAACCTATATTCTCTAAGAACTGATTCCAACTAGTTATGGTTCCTTGTGCTTCTGGTAGATTTATATCTTGGAGTAGTGGAGGTTGGTTCACGCCGTATAGAGAAGAAATTGCAAAGGAAGAAAATAATAATACACCCATTAAATATGTGGAAGGCAATGTAATGAAGATCAAGAAATTTTTTCCTTCATTAACTGTTAAATTTGGTAATGGAACGAAAAACAATAACGTGAAGGTTATTGAGCCACCTATTAGTGAAATTATTATGAAATCTAATCTTCTTTTATGATTTTTGGATGATAGCCTATCAGATAACTTAGCTAGTAAAATTTGTCCTAATAATCCTCCAGATAAACCAAATAAGACAAGAAATATGCCAGTTAGAAATGGTGAAAAATTATGGGGGGGTGTCTGGAGGTATGGCAAAATTAAAATTTGCAAGCTTCCCATGTAGACATTTGTGAACACGCCTTCAATAAAAGCTGCAATATTAGTTTTACTAAAAATGGTTTTTCTCAAGGTTTCTTTATTTAATTTAAAATTGTATTCTACAGAATCATATTTTAGCACGTTCTTTAATTCTTCGTTTTGAATTCCTCTTTTGGGTTCTTTTATTATAAAATTAACATTAAATCCTGCTAAAAGTATGGCTAATCCGATCATGAGAAAGTTAATTCTCCAAAAATTTTCTTGTACTAAATAACCTGAAATCAAGAACCCGAAGAGCGTGAAAATGGAATTAATAACACCAAAGATTCCAAAAAACTGCGATCGTTCTTCTTTTCGAACGGTATCATATGCCAATGATACTATTGCTGGATAACTTCCACCAGCGAATATAGCAAATATTAAGGTTAAGATAAAGAAATAAATCCATGTCTGAAAACCAAGACCTTCAGGAACAAAGCTTAATAAGATTAAGCAAGCAGCTCTAAAGAAAGAGATTAAAACTAAGATTCTTTTTCTAGAATGCTTATCTATTAATCTCCCGAAAACAATTCCAGATATTGAAGAAGTCCACAACATTATTGTTATGATTAAACTCATTTCAAAAGCATGGAAGGGTTCATTGGGCCAAATAACTGAAGAAAGAGGGACTATTAGGATGAAAAAGCTGGAATATGCCAGGCTTTGGAATCCTCCAAGAATGTATATCGGCCATAGGAGTTTATTAAATGAGACGCTCAAGACACTTTACTCCGTTTTTAGATTAGATTTTATATCCATTAATTACTTTAATAATATTTTTGAAAATTAAGCATGAATTATTAATTTAGTTGTAAAATTATTTTATTTATAATTGATAACAAGTAGGGCAATTAATACTATGATTCCTCCTAATAAATTGATGATATTGAATGTTTGACTTCTCTGAAAAATAATAGAAAAGATTAATGTAACAAATGGTTGCATGTATAAAAAAGAAGCTATTTTGGAGCTCTTTAATTTTTCATGAGAAAAGTTCCAAATGAAATAACCAATTCCAAATGCCCCAATACCTAAATAAAGGGCAGAGATCATGAGATTAAGGTTAAAAAAGTTAAAGATCAAAATGAAAAACTGGCCGGTGAATAATGTTAGAATTCCCAATTCAAGCATGGCAAAGAAGCATATAATTTTAAGATCTTTAAATGATGAAAATCTTCCTGCGTTATATTTTTGAAGTTTTTTTATTATGATTGAATACGTGGACCAACACATTGGAGAGAGAAAGATTAGAACGTAACCGAGAAATTGTGGAGATTTGGGAGCTAAAATGCTCAGATTTCCTCCAGTTATTAAGAAAAAAGCGCCAACGGAAGCAATGGAAAAACCTATTATTAAATGAGATGTTAGATGTTCATATTTAAGTGCTAATGAAAAAATTGTAATGAATAATGGAGAAAGAAGACAGTCTGTAAAAGTGGGTAAAGAAGGCCCGATTATTTGAACTGCGGTATAAATTATACTTAAATAGAGCGTGATGCCAGTTAAACTTGCCAAAAAAAGGAGTAGATATCGCCTCTTTTCATTATTTGGATTTATCCTTGTATTCAAATTCACATCACTATTATGTGTATCCTGATTATCCTTTTTGATTAATTTCAACACTATATCTATTAAAAATAAGAAGATTGAAGCTATTATTAACCTATAAAAAGCCATCGGAATTGCAGAAACAACTTCCATTCCTATATCTACCACTACAAACGAGAAACCCCACAGAAAAATCATTATAAACAATAATAAATAATAAACAATTGACATCTTTCTTGTCAAGTTTTTATGTTCTCTTTTTATTTATTTTTTCTATTAAGATAAATCTTATTCTTATAACATTACCCGCTATGAGAACTTTCAACTCTAGTAATTATTTTATTTCGTGTCATTAAGAAAAATATTAGCGTGCATATAGCGACTGCTGCTAAAAAGTAAAAAGCAATGCTTAAATCAATTGAAGCGAAAAAGCCTCCTATAATGGGTGCCAAGAAAAATCCTATGCCTGTTAATGCTTCAAAATAAGTACTATATTTCGATGTATTTCTTGCAATGTTTCTAAAAATGACTAATTTAAATGAAAATGTGTATAAAAAGGAATGTAAAGCACCTAGAATAGAAAACAAAATTACAAAAATAATTACATCTTGTACTATTCCCATTAAAAATATGGTAATGCTAACTATGAGTAATGAAGGCATGATTAATTTTTTTAATGTTTTAATAGAAAATTCCATGGATTTTGAAATGAATAGGGTTTGAAGCACCATTCTTAAAAAATATAACGTATAATTCGTGAACAATGGAAATTTAAGGAATTCTGATTTGATCGGGTAAACTAAACCAATAAATCCAATTATGAAGCCATAAATGCATATAAGAATGAGAGGAATATATACTGGAAAGTTTAGATCTTCTCTTCTGGGATAACTTTTTATATTTTCATCCAAAGGTAATATTACATCATCTTCAATCTTGATTGGTGGATTTTGAAAAATAATGGCAAAAGCTAAACCCACTATTGCATAGATTAAAGCAAGTCTAAACATTAAAATGATATTGGAAATGAAAAATAAGACAAGGGTTCCTATCAAATAACTTGCTATTCCACCAATATTCCAAGATAAGCTATAATTTTTCATTAATTTATCCTTTAACCTATCATTTTCTCTATAGCCTTTTGTTTTCGATATGGCAGAGACAGCTGAAGCTAAGACCGGCCAGAACATGCCCAAAAAAATGCCATCCAATATTAACATTAAAAAAACTAATAATGGTTCTAAGAAAAACTGGAAAATGAATTGAATGAACAAAAATCCAGATGAAGCCGTTATCAATGTTAACTTGATTCCAATTCTCAAGTGAACTTTTCTTAACAAAAGTGGAGAAAATAAATAAGCTAAAGCAGTTCCAGAAGTAATGATGCCAATAATATTAGGATTCAAACCTATCCTAACGAAATAAAGTGGAAATGCTAAACCAACAGTTACTCCAATAGCAACTCTCAAAAATGCCAAGATATTTATGGGGAAGATTTTATATTCTCTTTTTTTCATTTGAATAACTTTTATTATATTGATAAAAGTACTAAAAAAAATAAAAAACTCGTATTAAATTTTATGTTTTTAATTATTCATTAAATTTTTTAGCTGAAATTAGGAAACCAAACCATTTATTAAAAGTTTTTATTTTATCATCAATTTTAACTTTCATGTAAGATTGAAAATCTTCTCATTATTAATTTAAGTTTCTTTGTGGTAAATAAGAATTTTAACCTTCATTATTTAAAAAAAGCCTAAGATTATTAGTGGTATGGTTAGGTTTTTAAACAAGCAATCTTTTAGAAAAAGATAATTTAAAACACCATTCATTTATTGTCTTGAATCTATTTTAATACAATTTTATGAGGTAAATTTGAGAGGATTTCTTAACAATGAGTACTAAAGACAGATTAATCAAGCGGCTACAAGATGGAGGCTTTAAAGCCATAATTTTTGATTTTGATGGAACTTTGGTTGATATATCAGAAGCATTACATAAATCTGTTGAAGAAGTATTCGAATACTATAAAATTGAAGCGGATGTTGATAAAACCATCGTTGAAATTGCTGCACTCTTAGAAACAATGCAGGGATATCCCCTACCTAAAATCATATTACAATCCTATGACATGTTCAAGTATATTACAACACTTGAATCACTGTCTTTTCTTAAAAAATTGCGTGTTGCTGCTAAAATGTTTTCAAAATTCCTTACTTATGCGGAAGATGCGCCACTATTCCCAAATACTGTTAAGTTAATTAAAAAATTGAAGAAATCAAGCGATCTTTACATTGTTTCTCATAATCAAACTAAAAATATAATCGATAGATTAGAGATAGAAGGCATTGTAGATTATTTTAAAGGAATATATGGAGCAGATTTATTACCGGAGCTAAAACCAAGCCCCAATTCTCTTCTGCCGGTTTTTGAAAACTATAAAACAAGTAAAGTTGATGATTTTGTAATGATTGGAGACATGCCATCCGATATCGAAGCCGGACAAGAAGCAGGCATTTGGACAATAGCAATAGCAAGTGGAGTAAGTAATAAGGAAGTCCTAAACAATACTGGCGCAAACTTGATTGTTGATTCTTTAAACGATTTGTTGGAATTAATAGAAAAAAAATAATCTCTTGTTAACGATTTTTTAAAAATTATTCTTCTTTTATATCATATTTTAAGTTTTTTCTACATTATATCTCTGATCAAAACATGAGATTTAGATTTCTAATGCTATTTATATTCATAAAAAGCAAGTCTTTTGATGTTTAAACTTTGTTATCCAACATTTATTTTCAATGATGCCTTAATTAACATTATCATACTTATTACAATATTATTCTAATCATTATCTTTTTATATAAACGAGTCTTTAACTAAAGTTAATTCGGAACTATCAGTTTTTAAATTTATTAAATCATAAACCAAAAATTAATAACTTTATTGAAAAGGTGAATGAAATGCAACTTGAAAAATCAGAATTGGCAACTTCCAAGGATTATGACTACGAAGGCATATCAAGAGTAAAGACTGAAGAGCTTGAAGAACTAAAATGGGAAAAGAAACATGAAGACATTCTTTATAAGATCCTTAAATACAATCCTATCGATGCTATCAATGATGTTTATCGCGACATTATTGACAAGCTAAATTTGACCGATCTAGAACAAAGATTGCAATGGTGGGCAGCATATATATATGTTAAATTCGTCTTGAGAGCATTATGGAACTTTAAAGTGGAATATCCTAAAAAGAATATCTTTCCTGAATGGGGGCCAGTTATTCTCGTTTCTAATCATCAATCTCATCTAGATCCATTCTTTTGCGGGGGAGCAATGCATCGTCCCATTTATTGGATGAGCAAGGTCGAGAACTTTAAAACTCCATTAGTAAGAACTCTCTTTAGAAATTTGTGCGCTTTTGAATTAAACCGGGATAATCCAGCACAAGGTTGGCAAACTGCTAAAGAAATTCTCCAAAAAGGAAGAGTGGTTGGCATTTTTCCAGAAGGTACTCGCTCCAAAGATGGAAGTTTGGGAGAATTCAAAACGGGAGCCGTGAGGCTTGCAATTGAAATGAAAGCCCCAATCGTTCCAATGGCCGTAATAGGGTCAGAGAAAGCATTACCTAAAGGAAAATTGGTGATGAGACCAACTCAGGTACTTGTTAGAGTAGGCGAACCCATATATTATTTCCGAGAATACAGTCCAGACACGGTAACTTATAATGATATAAGAAAATTGACAGATGAATTACGGGAAATCATAATGCGATTAAAAATGGGGACTTATGGAAAATCTGAAGAAGAATTATCAATTGGTACTTATGAAGAAGCAGCAGAACCTCCAAAATTTAACTTTAAAACATATCTTAAAGATTTAGGAAAGAGTGCCATTCAATTCGTTGATGATGTCTGGTATTCTTTCTTAAGAGTTTTAGAAGAATTTGGTGTTGACTGGAAGTTTAAAGAAACTGTTTACATGTTTTC
>CAZIEC010000021.1:0-6077 GCA_964538145.1 uncultured archaeon | reverse complement strand
GGAGGTGGCGAATTATTGGAAGGTCATACAGGAGCGATGAGACTGGCGATTGAAACTCAATCTCCAATTGTCTTAATAGGCATTACTGGAACAGAAGATACTTACCCCAAACACGCCAAAATGCTGAATTTCTATCGAGGATGCATCTTTAAGGCAGGACCACCATTTTTAGAGCATAAAGAATACTGGGGAAAACGAATGCCGGATTACGATGAGCTTAAAAGGCTCACAAACAACATGATGGATAGAATTAGAGAATTAATGTTATATAATGAACCAGATGCTTGAATATATCATTAAAATCACTTAAAACGTGATTCATACTAATGGAATCAAAACAAGAAGATTCAAGGAAATCAAAAATTAAAGTTGGAATTCCAAGGGCGCTTCATTTTTATCGTTATTTTCCTTTTTGGAAGAAGCTTTTAGAAGAATTGGGAGTTGAAATCGTTATTAGCCCTCCCACTAATAAGAAGATCGTGGAAACTGGAGTATTACATGGATTTGGAGAATTATGCATTCCAATGAAAATCTATTATGGACATGTAATGAAATTAATTGAAGACCATCCAGATTTAGATTACCTTTTTGTTCCCAGGTATGTTTCAGAAGTAAAAGAAGCATATTTCTGCCCAAAATTTTTATCACTTCCAGATGTCATAAAAATATTACCAAATATTCCAAAAATACTTAATTTTGAAGTGAATGTGAAAGAATTTCCAATAGCAACTTCCGCAATCGAACTTGGAAAGCAATTAGGACGCAGTCAAGAAAAATCTCTCGCAGCATATAGAGAAGCTCAAAAATATTTTGATGAATATCATAGATTCTTGAGGAATGGTGTATCAGTAAATTATGCATTGAGATTAGTCGAAAGAAACCTTCCATTTAAAATCCCTAAACGTAAATTTGAAGGAGATGTTAGAGTCCTATTACTAGGACATGCCTATAACATTTTTGATACATATATTAATTTAGATTTTCAAAGAAAGTTAAAAGAATTAGGTGTAGAATTCCTAACCATCGAAAACTTACCAGAGTTTATTTACAAGGAACCTGTTGTTGTTAATAAAAAATTAAGAAATTATTGGCGCCATGAAGAGGAAATAATGCAATCAATACGTTATTTTCTCACGAAAGGAAAAACTGAAATTGATGGCGTGATTTTCTTGGTAAGTTTTGCTTGTGGGCCAGATAGTTTAATATCAGAGTTAATAATGAGAGATATGAAGGTCGTAGGATTACCGTTTCTTGAAATCACGATGGATGAACATTCGGGAGAAGCCGGACTTTTAACGAGAGTTGAGTCTTTCATAGAAATGATAAGAAGAAAGAAGAAGAAACTCGGGATTTCACGTAGAGAAACAAATCTCAAGATGGCCCAAGGAATTTAATTTCTAATCTAACATCTTTTATATTTATAACCTTGTTTTTAATTCTTCTGATAATTTAATTATTCTTTTCTTTTTAAACATTTTAAAAGTTCAAGCATGTCATTATTTTTTTTACAATTTATTCCTAATCATTTCTATTTTTTAATTATTTTTAGATAACTTTAAATCCGATCATTAGAATTGCGAAATCATACTTTTGAGAATCTGTTTTTAATGGGTAATTTTTTATATAAAACCATATTATTTGATTAAAAACTTGATTGAATAAAAAATTAATAATAGTATTACTTATAATTACCATCATACATTCATTTATTCTCTTTAAAGTCGTGTATCTCATTGAACTTCTAAATTCATGATAATAAAATAATTAAAAAAGGATATTTAACAATGTTAATCTCATTTCCCAACATGGGTCCAAATTGGGTGGCTTTTAAAACATTATTCACCGCATTAGATTTAGATGTCGTGCTTCCAGATCCTACCAATAGAGAAGCAATAAAAATAGGTGTAGAACATAGCCCTGAATTTGTTTGTTTTCCTTTCAAGGCAACGCTCGGAGATTTTGTAAACGCGATAAAAAAAGGAGCAGATACCTTGGTAATGGCAATTGATTGCGGTCCTTGCAGGTTTGGCTTCTATGCAAGCGTTCAAGAAAGAATTTTGAAGGACATGGGATATAAGCATATTAGGGTAATCCCACTTGACCAAGCTGATTTATTAGAATTTAAATGGGTTAAAACCCTTCAAGAAGTAAGTGGTAGAAGAGATTTATTCATATATTCTAAATTTGTTAAAGCGGTAATTTTCTTCTTGAAAAAAGCAAAGTTATTAAATGATATACAAACAGCAGAAGGATTATTTAGAGCATATGAACGCAATCAAGGCGACACTACAAAAGTCGTTAATAAATTATTACATAAACTCGATCAAGCCAATACTTTACCAGAATTAAGAAATTTTAAAAAAGTTATCAAGCAAGATTTTTCAAAAATAGATGTTGATCGGAGTAGGAACCCTCTTAAAGTTGCAATTGCCGGAGAAATCCATATATCTTTAGAACCTTACGTAAACTTGGATATTAGAAGAAAATTGGGAGAAATGAACGTGGAGATTCATCAGAATTTAAGTTTATGGGACTGGGTGGTACATAAATTTCATTTGAATTTCCATAGGAAATGGTTAGAACATTTAGCAAGACCTTATATACCAATGGACATAGGGGGCGAATGTCAATGGGTTATTGGAGAATATATTGATAGAGCTCGAGCTGGTTTTGATGGATTTGTTCATGTTTATCCTTTTACTTGCATGCCTGAAGTAACCGCAAGAACAATCATAACAAACAAGTTAAAAAAGATTTACGATTTACCAGTAATATTTTTCTCATTTGATGAGCAATCTGGCGTAGAAGGATTCCGAACCAGGCTTGAAGCTTTTGTAGATTTAATGACCGCCCGCAGAAATAAAGAACTCAGTAGTAATAGGAGTTATTTAAAAGAAGATTTGAAAAATACATATAACCATTATGGTAATCAATTTTATCATGAATGCGTGCAAATAATTCAAAATTCAAATTAAATGATTTAATTTTTAAAGAAAATAGGTAAAATGAAATGGTCCAAGTATCAGATAAAGTAATGAAAGAAGATGGAAAAAAAGACGCTTTCTTGGGGATTGACATTGGAAGCGTTAGTTGTAAATTTGTTTTAATGGATATAGACGGTAATGTTTTAACAAGCGTATTTCTCAGGAATAGAGGATCGCCCATCGAATCAGCAAAAGCCGGGATGGCGCAATTAAGAGATAAAATCAATGAAAACTTAGAATTGCAAGAATATGCCATTAGGAGTTGTGGAACAACAGGTTCAGCGAGATACCTCACGAAAGCAATAGTGGGAGGAGATCTAGCAAAAACGGAAATCATTGCGCACGCCGTGGCAACTCAATCAATGTATCCTGATGTAAGGACAATTTTAGAAATTGGTGGACAAGACTCAAAAATTATCATATTGAGAGATGGGATCATCGTGGATTTTGCAATGAACTCCGTGTGCGCTGCTGGAACTGGATCGTTTCTCGATCATCAAGCTGCTAGACTCGGAATTCCAATTGAAGAATTTGGAGATTATGCAATTAAATCAACTAATCCAGTAAGCATCGCTGGAAGATGTACCGTATTTGCTGAATCTGACATGATCCACAAGCAAAATGCTGGATATTCAAAAGAAGATATCATAGCAGGATTATGCGATTCTTTAGTAAGAAATTATTTGAATAATTTAGCAAAAGGAAAGGAACTTAAAGAACCAATTGTCTTTCAAGGAGGAGTTTCTTACAACAAAGGAATGGTCAAAGCATTTGAGAGACATTTAGGCTGCGAAATCATTGTTCCAAAATACAATGTCTTAATGGGCGCATTAGGAATGGCAATATTAGTCAGAGATCATTATATTGAACATGAACAGCAAACATCATTTAGAGGCTTGCAAGTGGCGGAAATTGAATTTAAAACTTCAGCCTTTCACTGTGACGGCTGTCCTAATAATTGTGAGATTGTAGAGGTCCGAATGCCCCAAGAAGGAAACAAGATTGTTGCTCGTTGGGGTTCGCGTTGCGGAAAATGGGACCACATGCTCTAATCTTAAAAAAATAGTTTTATTTTTGTTATTAGTTAAATTTATATAATAATAGGATAAATAGGCATGTCTAACAGATTTTTTATGGATTTTAGCGATTCTTATTACTTTATTTTCATGATCGATAGCATGATATAATTAAGCCATTCTTCAGAATTCTCCATTGGTTTAGTATAAATAGAGCTTACCTCATCTAAATTAGATTTAAATGCTTCAATAAAATTCATTTGATTGCAAAATAAAAAGAAATTTTTTAAGAAAGATTATGGAATAGCCCACGAGCGATTTTTCGAGAAATGCATTACGATGCTTGAATTTTTATTAGATGGGAAGGAATTAGAGGGTTATTCGATGGATACGATTCTTAGCGAGGCTGATATTGCGTTCTTGAGCAGCCAACCTGTAAAGTTGATACAGATTTAAATAGAGGAGTTGATATATATATAATGAATGAGAGCAAAACAACGAGGGATCAATTAGAATGAAAAGGTGGAGGCGCATTTCCATTGAGGATCCTCAATTGAGGCTTGTCAGGAACAACTTGCGTTCAATAATAGAATCAGAAATATATCATCAGCGGAAGATTCTGAGAGAAAAGAGAGAAAAGCTAGAAGAGTTAAGAAGGACGGCATCTCCCTCGGAAAAGGAAAAAATAGATGAAAAAATCATGGAAGTGATCAGGGAACATGATAAATTGAGCGCCGATCTAGAGAATTCCATCGTTAAATGTAAAATCTGTGGCGATTCTGAGAGAGACATGGAGTACATTCCGAGCCTTCATGGATGGGTCTGTTTCATGTGCGCTCGTTTTCATTTTTGAACATGAACATTTCCATGATGCTTGAAAGGAATTAAACAATTTTGGTTTGATGAGGTGATGGGTCGAGATTTTAAGTTAACCGGTTTGATTTATGGACCTCCGTGTCAAGTTTATTCTGTTGCCTTAACGATGGATGGCAAGAGGGTTATTAGCGGTTTATTGGACTCAAGAATCATGATTTGGGACTTAATGGAGTTAAAGTTGCCAAGAATTTTGAGAGGTCATTTAGAAGGCGTTAATTGCATTGCTTTATTGCCGGATGGTAGGCGTTTTTTAAGTGGTTCGTTTGATAAGACCGTCAAGTTGTGGGATTTAGAAACTGGAGTGGTTTTAAGGACATATAAAAAGCATTCGAAGTGGATAAATTGTCTTGCCTTGGCTCCCGATGGGAAGCGATTTGCTAGTGGTTCAGAAGATGATAAGATAATTATATGGGATTTGGAGAGCGGAAAGCCCTTGAGAACTTTGAGGGGTAAGTGCGAAGGGATTAGTAGCCTTGCTTTTACTCCAGACGGGAGGTTCATCATTAATAACACTAATGTTTCTTGGCTTGAAATGTGGGATTTAGAAACTGGAGAATTAAAAAAGAGTTTTGATGCTCATGAAGGTTGGATACACAGTATCGCAGTTTCACCAGATGGAAAGCGAGTAGTAACTTGTTCAGACGACGAGACCATAAAGATCTGGGATTTAGCAACTTGGGAATTGTTAAGGACCTTACCAAGTGGAGATAAATCAAGCGTGAAATTCGTTTCTATCACACCGGATGGGGAGCGCATCATCAGCTATTTGTCTAGTGGATTGGTCGAGATTTGGGACATTGATACTGGCAAGCAATTGAAATCCTTTAAGGGGCAATCCACGGCATTTGATTGCATCGCCGTGTTTACAGACTCCAAACTCATTGTTAATGGTTCTTGGGATGGTAATGTCAAGGTTTGGGACTTGAAAACTGCAAGGTTGTTGAGGAATTTCGAAAGCCATGGAGATGTCATGACAAGCATCGCGATTTCACCAGACAGTAAGCGCATTATTAGTGCTTCTCTCGATGGGACTATTAAGGTTTGGGATTTTAATTCGCAAAAACTTTTAGACATACCTTCATCTGAGGATTATCGTATTCATTTATATAGACCAAAAAAGACTCTTTCCTTAGCCACTTTTTCAGATGGAAAGCGTGTGGTCAGCGGTTCTATCGACGGCAAGATATACGTGTGGGACTTA
>CAZIEC010000020.1:22346-25903 GCA_964538145.1 uncultured archaeon | reverse complement strand
AAAGTACCTCCACAATACTTGCATTTAAATGGCAAATATCCAATCTCTTCATTACAATAATCACAGTGAGACATCGAATCACCGCATTTCTCAATCTTCTTTAATTGTTTGAGAATTATATTTTAATATACATTAGTTTTAAGTAATTTTATCTTTTTTAAAATTATTATTTTTATATTACGGGGGTAAGTATGGATTTGAATCTACAGGAGCGTTAATACTCATTAAATTTATGACCAGCAATGCTAGTAAAGAAATCATCAAAATTAAGTAAACTTTTTTGTTCCACTTCCAAATATTTTGACCATCAAGTATGCCCACTGGGATCATGTTAAAGGCACCTAACATGAAGTTAAAGTATGCCCCATAACTTATGAAAAAATTCAAAGGAAAAGTTGTTTTAGGTAAGAGATAAGATATTAACAATAAAATTATCCCATAAATCAAATTTATGAACGGTCCTGCAGCTTTACAAAGCCCTGTTTGCTTGCTAACCTTATCCAATCCTATAATAACAACTGCTCCAGGTAATGCTAAAGATGGAAGAGCCAACCCGCTTGAAAACAAGCTCATCATGCTACTTAATAATCCTATTATTGTAATTATCATCCCAAAAGTCAATAATCGAAATTTGCTCTGAAATCCAAAATGAATGGCAACTTGTCTGTGCCCCAGTTCATGAAATAAAAAGGCAGTTAAATAGAAACTAGCTAATAAAAAAATTGTCCATCCGAATCCCATTGAAATTAAGTTAGAATTATAAAATGAAATGAGTCCGATTATAAAAATTAAAGCACCCCCAATTATAAAATGAATTAATTCTGATTTATGTGGTAATAATATGCCCTTAAATGTAATGCCGGAATTTGGATCAAAAGCATTCTCAGGTATGTTTTTTTCTTGGCGATACCAAGTATAGGTGCCATCTGTCGTACCACGAATAACATTCGAATTATTGAAATGATCATTTGAAGGTACTACATTTTGATCTTGGAATAATGCACCACTCTGATAAATTGGATTATTAGCTGAATCCTTAATGAAATCACAGTTATGTTCAATAGGATCAAGGTGGTAAGCACAATAAGAATGACCACAACTCTCGCATTTATAAACTGTTTCTACATCATTACCACAATGATAACAAATGGGCATTTCTTATATACCTTAAAAAAATTTTTCTTGCTTGGTTAGAATCTTATTATAGATAAAATAGTTTCCATTAATAATATTATCTGTTAATTATTTTTATTAATGGAATTCAAATAAGAAGTAAGAGAATAAATTACAACTTTCTAAAAAAATTCAATAACTTCTAATTTAAAATTATTAATGAATAAAGATTATCATTCCATGATAAAATAATTAAACTTTAAACTATTTTAAAATATATCAAAAATTAAACATTAGAACGGTTGATTAACACGGGAAAGACTGTTGTTTATTGTCCTGTTTGTGAGAGAGAAGTTGTTTTGACTCGCAAGAATTTTGATCATATTTATCACGAAATTTTGTGTTTCATGGTAATTCTTACATGTGGTTTGGGTTTTTTTGTTTATTTAGCATTAAAATACAGCAAGAAAAAAGATAGATGTCCTAATTGTGAAACTCAATTTGATCTTAAGAGCCTTCCAAATGTTATAATAAAAGAAGAAACAAAAGTATCATCAACAAATTAAATTATTTTTACTTTCATTTTCTTCTTACATCTGGGGCATATCAGATCTCTTTCTGAAAGCTCTTTTTTTATTATTTTTTTCGTGTACTTGCATTTAGAATTCGTACAAGTCAAGATCCTCTTCACTAATTTCCTAGATGTTGGAGCTTCGGCCTTGCTTTCTTGTTCCAATACTTTAACATCTTTTTTTTTCTCTTTCTTTTCTGGTTCGCTTTTCAGTGGAGGTTTCTTACCTTTCTCCTTTTTTTCTTCGTTGGGTTTTAGCCACTTATCTAAACTCATTTTTCATTATCCATTATATTGAATTTTAATCTGCTTTCATTAATAAAATTAGTTCATAAGTTATTTAACTGCAATAAAAAAATATTCTCAAATTAAATTTTTCACTTAAATAAAAATTAAAAAATAATAAAAAAGTTTTTTCAGTTAATTATTAATTTAATAGATTTGCTCTTTTCCTTCAATTAAGCGTCTTCTTAATGCAATTATCGATTCTTTACTTAGCATTTCATTGGAGACTTCTTCAGCAATTTTTCTAACTCTATCAAAATTCACGTTATCAGATGGAATCAACTCAATTGAATTAACCCAAGGATCAGTAATGGGCCTACCAATTTGAGATAAGAGTTTAACGTGAGCCTCAATTATGTCACCTTCTCCTCTCTGATAGATCTCACTTGCCATTTTGCTGGCTAAAACATTATAAATCTTTCCAACGTGATTAATCGGGTTCTTTCCACAGACAGCTTCTAGACTCATTGGTCGGCATGGTGTTATTAATCCATTTGACCTGTTACCGCGACCGACTTCTCCATCATCTCCACTTTCAGCAGAAGTACCTGTTATTGTGAGATATAAGATTCCTTTTTCCATGTTGTCAGCTACATTAACTTCGCACTTAACATCTCTTTCTGGAATTACTTTTGTTGCTAAATCTAAAACACTCTCTCTTATTTGGTTGGTATAACTTAAGTATTCATCTGCATCTTTAATATATTTGCTAACCATGGCTGCAGCAATGGTAATTCCAATTTCATTTCCAGTTCTTTTGACCATTACTTTAACATCTTCTCCTGAAGCCTTACATTTATCCTTGAATTTATCTGAATTAATGAGCTTTTCTGCTTCCAAAGCGATTATTTCCGCATCGGATAATGGAGCATAGCCAACTCCAAAACTTGTATCATTTGCCAATGGTACTTCCTCTTCATGATTGGAAGATTCGAAAACGCCGGTTAAATCAATTGATCCAGGTCTTACAGCATAATCAAATTGCACGTGGTTATCCAAATCTAAGTTTCTAAAAATTTCTCCCATTATTTGTCTCGAAGTTTCTAAACATATTGTAGCAATAGGAATGTATTCCAATTTACTTTTTTGCCCATTACATTCTGTTAAAATCTGATTAATTGCTCTCCCAACAATCAAGAAATATTGAGGTTGGATTATTTGGCCTCCTAAAAATTCTGGTTTAGCCACACCTCCAACTATTACAGCTTTATCCACGTTATGATGGTATATCCTTCCAAATTTTTCAAGATAATACACGCATAATGCCCTTGAACAAGCATCAGCTACAGCATCACACACGGTATCTGGATGACCAATGCCCTTTCTCTCACAAATTTCTGGGAATTCACTTTTCTCTATAGGTAAGAAGTTTGCTTTAGTAATTTTTAACATTGTTTGTTTTACCAAAAGTTTTATTTTAAAACAATTTATATAAATAATTTTTTAAATTAATAATGTATTTTAATAATTGTTATAAAAAAAATTCATTTAATGCATGTAACATGCACTTAAACTATAGTAAATAAAATTTTCTAATATTAATAATAAGCTGAAAGATGGCAATCTTACCAGAATTATCCGACATAAA
>CAZIEC010000020.1:8016-22246 GCA_964538145.1 uncultured archaeon | reverse complement strand
ATAGGCAGTCTAACTGCTAAAAAAATACAAAAACTCATCATAGAAAACCCAGAATTAATTAATGCTAATGTCAAAATAATAAAAGAATTGGCATTTCCAGAAGTTGACAAAAATTGGAGCGTTAAGGATATTTCAAACCTTTTAGTGAATTATTCTGCTGTTTTAGTAAAGGATGGCGATGAGTTCATTGGCATCATAACAGACTCAGACTTTCTTAAGTTAACCTCAAAATAAAGCAATGGAGCTTAAAAAATTATTTAATTTTTTATTAAAAAATATTTAAATTAACAAGGTTTAAATTTTAAAAAAAATTTTAAAAAATTTTA
Source organism: uncultured archaeon (assembly GCA_964538145.1). Taxonomy (GTDB): domain Archaea; phylum Asgardarchaeota; class Lokiarchaeia; order Sigyniarchaeales; family SOKP01; genus SOKP01. The sequence goes on along the minus strand of CAZIEC010000020.1, from coordinate 21,920 downwards.
AATTATATTATATAAGATAGATGATCGAAAAAGTAATACAGGCAATTAATGAGCTGTTAAAAAAGGCTAATTTTGAAACTTTTGTTTTAGAGAATTTTTCTACTCAAAAGACTAAATTTTGCTTTGACTTGCTAGTAAAGAAAGATAACTCGATCTTCAGCGTTAAAGTTTTTCATAACATTGATAACTTGAATCCTAGCATTATCAATGACATAAAAACGCTTTCCATTTTGTTGCAATCAAAACCATTATTGATAGGAATTAGAAATCGATATGAGAAATTACAAGAAAACACCATATACATGCGAGAAGGACTCCCTTTCTTTTCCTTGAAAACATTAGAAAATATTGTAAAGTATAGCCAATTTCCGTACATTCTAGCAAGAAGGGGCGGTGGCGTGATATTTTTAAATGGTTCAATGATGAAAACTCTACGAGAGTCGAAATTTCTCTCGAGAAAAGAACTTTCAGAAAAATTAGGAGTTACCAAAAGGACAATATGTGCTTATGAAAATGACTCGATGAGACCATCAGAAAAAATTGCCATGAAATTGTTTGAAATTTTTGGAGAAAGTTCAATCTTTAGAAAGATGAACCCATTTGATTGGAAAATCAAATTCAACATGGAAGAAAGCAATAAATTAGAAGAATCGGAGTTAACGCCATTTGAGTCCCATGTTCAGGAAGTAATGAATGATATCGGCATTTCTACCTATTGGTATGATTGGGGGCCAATCCCCTTCAAGCTCTCGTTATACACCCGATTAAACGATTCAAGTGATATCTTTCCCATGTTTTCTGGAATCTCTGAGCGCCAAAAGAAATTAATTGAGTTAAACTTAAAATGTTTAAGAATGTTCACGGAGTTATTCAACAAGCATTCGATTTTCATCGTAAATAACAACATTAAAATTTCAGAAAACCTTAAGAATGACCAGATTCCAATTGTTAAAGTAAAAGAATTAGAAAAAGTTGATGATGAGGAGGAATTCGTTGAACTCGTTCAAGGAACGCAATCTAATGAATAAAATAATTTGTGGAATCGACGAGGCTGGCAAAATATAACTCAGTTCGATTTATGTGTTAAAAGGCCCCGTCTTAGGTCCAATGGTCATATGTGGTGTTTGTTTTTCTGAAAATAACTTAAAGGACCTAACTGATATTGGAGTAAGAGATTCTAAAAAATTAAGTTCAAAAAAGCGAGAATTTCTTGCAGAAAAAATAAAAGAAAAATGCTTGTCTTATAAAACAGTAATTTTATCTGCCAAAACAATTGATGAAAGACAAAAAAAGGGTCAAAATATGATCACGCTAGAACAGCGAGAAATTGCTCGAATAATTGATGCATTACGGCCAGATATCGTTTATGTAGATGCCGCAGATGTTAATGAAAAAAGATTTGGTTTAGGAATAAAGAAATTTACAAAATTTACTGATTATAAAATCATTTCTAAACATGGGGCAGATCAATCATTTCCAGTGGTTTCTGCGGCTTCTATAATTGCAAAAACAACTAGAGATGAGATAATTGAAAAACTTTCCAAGAAATATGGGTCCATTGGATCAGGCTATCCTTCTGATAAAAAAACAATTGAATTCATTAGAAATTATCTCCTGAAATATAAACGTCCTCCGCCAATAGCTAGAAAATCGTGGGACACAACAAAAAAACTCGTCAATGAGTTAATAAAAAATAAAAAAATTACCGATTTTTTAAAATAAACCTTGTATTTTACTTCCTGATTAATAACATTATATGATTTGCGGCATATTTGTGAATATTATAACTTTCTATAATTTCGAGCCCATGATTTTTAATTAACTTTTTCTCTTGTTCGTATATTCTTGAGGTTTTTATTGTGCTATCAATTGATTGAGACTTAATTGCTAATATGATAAAACCTTTTTCTTTTAAGTAATAATCACTATTTTTAATAGCAATTTCGGCTTGATTTGGTTGAGCAACATCCTGATAAATCAGATCAATTTCTGTAAAAATTGCATTATTAAAACTTTCTGGAAAATTAGCATCGCCTAATATTGGAATTACATTATGCCTATTAATTGTATTTTGAATTAATTGTCTAATGCTACGTTCAGCAAATTCAACTCCATAGATTATCCCATTTATTGCGATATCAGATAAATGTGAAACTGTTGTCCCAGAAGCAGCTCCTAAATAAAGACAAGTTAGGTTTTCTGAAAAAATGTTTAATAATGGGTTTTCCAAGATCATTGCCGCTAATTTACTATGAAATGGGTCCCACTCTCTATATTCAACACCTTTATGAGTTATCAATTTTTCACCATATACTTTGAATCCAGGTACTAAATTTATTGTATAGAGTCTTAAATTTTCCATTGGTCCTGAGATGAATACATTCGTGTATTTTGGATGGGGTCTAATTTCTATATCGTTCACAGTACAATTTTCACCTCATTTTTTCCTTTTACCCTTTTTACGGATTTTTTTATCTCTAACATGAGTTTTCTTTTTTTTTGGTGATTTAGGATATTTCTTTTCTAATTCTTTTATCTTTTCTTCAATTTCAAGTATTAAATCATCAGCAATTACTTCTCCACCAAAAAAATCAACTTTTGCACAGATTCCAATTTTACCTGCAATTAAGCGAGATATTTTTCCTCTTAACCATGGCTTGCTACCACGAATTCTATTCCATTGAAAAATTAGACCGTGCTTGGGCAATTTTCCTCCCGATCTTAGAAATCGAAATAATGCTTTCTCTGCCCCCAGTAATTGGATTCGGGAGGCAGGCATGAAAGCTAATCTCTTCAATCCTCCGGCTTTTTCGATTAATTTAGCACCTACCAAGGGTCCTACTAATGTTTTAATGTTAGGAGCAAATTTATCCATTAGTTTTTCTAAATATTCTTCCAATTTTGTTCTAAAATCCTCTAATGATAAGATTTGCTTAGCAAGTTCTTGAGTGTAATTTAAATTTAATTCTGAGCCCATTGAATTTTTAGCTAATTCGCTGTATATTCTAGCTTGTTTTTCATCTAACTCAATATTTTCTAACAATCTTTTAAGAGTGAAATTTCTTCTATGACCTAATAGTGATACCATTTTTGCAAGCCTAATGTTGTCATCAATTATCTTATCTGTTAATTCTGGAAAATGTAAGCCATACCATTCTTTTAACTTGCTTGAAAAAAGATTAATCGACTTTTTCGTATAATCTATTGTCTCTATGACTTGCATTATCTGAATATCTAAAGCTGCACCAGCTTCACTAACTTTAGATTTAATCAATCGCTCCTGAACTGTCTTGTACCATTTTTTAATCTCGTCTCTGGATTTTACCAAACCAATTTTATTTAGTTGATTTTCTAAATTAAATCTAAAGAGTCGAAATTCTGGTACATCTTTTTCATAATATACTTTTTTTTTAAAATCTTGATGCATTAGGTTCGCTAATTTCTTGTTGTCAACCGTGAACTCATCGAAACCAGATTCATGTAATTCATTTAAGAAAGTTTTGAAATCCTCATTTAAGATTCCATTATCTAAATTTTCGAAAAAATTAACGATTCTATCTATATCTTCACTAAAGAATACGAAATTAACAATATTTTCGCTTTCATCAATTGCAAAAACTCCTAATAAAGTATCAATCACGAAACACTTCATGTCTCTAAAAATTTTTATAAATTTCTTAAGTAATAATAATAATATTTAATTAATGCTTGAAGTTAATATTTCTGGATTAAATTTAAAATCTCCTCTAATTTTAGCGTCCGGTATTCTTGGCGTATCTAATTCACTTTTCAAGAGGATATTTGATGCTGGCGCTGGAGCCATAACAACCAAATCAATTGGGCCAAATCCAAGAAAAGGGTTCAGAAATCCATCCATTATTGAAATCTATCCGGATACTTTCCTTAATTCTGTAGGATTAGGTAATCCTGGAATTGATTACTTTATTAAAGAGATTAAAAAGGCTAAAAATCAAGGCATCACGTTAATTGTAAGTGTTTTTGGAGATTCTATCGAAACATATGCAGATGTTGCCTTGAAAGCTGCCAATGCTGGTGCAGATGCTTTAGAACTGAATATCTCTTGTCCTCATTCTAAAGTATCCTCTATAGGAGCTGATAAAAATCTGACCTTTAAATTAGTCAAAAAGCTTAAAGAAATTATAAAAATTCCCATATTTATTAAGTTAAATCCTAATGTCACTAACATTTGTGAAATTGCATTAGAAGCAGAAAGAGCAGGTGCTGATGCTGTAGTTGCTATCAATACGGTCGAAGCAATGGCAATTGATATACATGCAAGAAGACCGATTCTTTCTCATGGTAGTGGTGGTTTGTCTGGAAAAGCAATCCATCCAATTGCTATTAAAAAGGTGTTTGATTTATACAAGGTTTTAAAAATACCCATAATAGGATGTGGTGGAATTTTTGAGTGGAAGGATGCTATTGAATTCTTTTTAGCAGGAGCTTCAGCAGTACAAATTGGTAGCGCTCTATCGCGTGGAATTGATATTATTACTAAAATTAATGAAGGAATTGAAAATTTCTTAAAAACAAACAAGTTTAAGTCGATAAATGAAATTAAAGGATTGTCTCACGAATATGAGCTCCAGGAGGTCCCAGAATATGAATGAAAAGCCCCTTACTATGGTAAAAATATTGAAAATTATCAATGAATGCGAGCAAGTTAAATCATTTCATTTGCAAACTAAAAAAATGCAAGAAAAATTAAAATCGTTGCCAAAACCAGGACAATTCATCATGGTTTGGGTTCCAGGTGTAGATGAGATCCCAATGTCTCTCTCTGGATGCGATGATAAAGGTAATTGGACCATCATGGTTAAAAATGTGGGAGAGTGTACAAAAGCACTCCATGGATTAAAAATTGGAGATCTTTTGGGTGTTAGAGGACCATTTGGAAATTATTTTTCTATTTCAACAAGTAGATCGATATTAAATGTTCTTGTAGGAGGAGGCACAGGAGTTGCCCCTTTAAGATTTTTAGCAAGAACGCTTAAAGATAATGAGTGCGATTTTATAATGATTGAAGGAGCTAAAACCAAATCTAAAATTATTAACATTGATGAATTTAAAGATCTCTCTCATTCAATAATTTATTGCACGGAAGATGGAAGTTTTGGATTTAAAGGTACTGCTGTTAATGCATTTAGGAATTTACTTGATAAAGAAGAACTTAATGATAAAAAAGTTGTTAGAGTTTATACATGTGGACCAGAAAAGATGATGCACGAGATATTTATTGAATGTAAAAAACGAAATCTCCAACTTCAAGCTAGTTTAGAAAGAATAATGAGATGTGGGCTTGGTTTATGTGGATTATGCGTTTTAGATCCACTTGGTCTCTTAGTATGTAAAGATGGCCCCATTTTTGACTCAGAAACACTTAAAAAATTAACTGATTTTGGAAGATTTAAGATGGATTTTACTGGGAAAAAAGTTTCTCTTTAATAATTTTTTCTTTATAGAATATGATTTTAATGATGATTTAATAAACTGGAAAGAATTAATTAGTTATGATTTTACATGGAAAAGTTTAACACGAAAGATTCGTTAAATTATTCTGGTGTTAATATATTGAATTAAGATCATGTTTATTTTCTTATCAAAAACATCTTACTAACAATAGTTTGGAAAAGAATGGATATTTCAGAAACAGAAAGAGCTGACAAAGAAAGAACAATTGCACGAGCAATTATTAAATATATTTTAGATAATCCCAATATTCCAAGGAAAAGGATAACTTCATTAAAGAGCCATTTTTCGAAGAAATTTAATTATGATGGAGTAATAAAGAATGCAACCATTTTAAATCATTCTACTCAAGAAGAAAAGATTCTCATTTCCAATATTTTGAAAAGACGCTATACACGCACGATCTCAGGCGTTTCAGTCATAGCTATAATGACAAAACCTTTACCATGTCCAGGAAAATGCGTGTATTGCCCTGGGGAAAATTCTCAACCCGATAAAAAAGTAGCTCAATCATATACAGGGCGAGAACCAGCCGCCATGAGATCGATTCATAATGATTATGATCCTTTTAAGCAGGTTAGGAGTAGAATAGAAGACTTGGAAGCAATTGGTCATCGAGTAGATAAAATCGAATTAATCATTATGGGAGGGACTTTTTTATCCTTAAACCCGTCCTATCAAGAAAATTTCATAAAAGGTGCTTACGAAGGAATTCTTAATCTTAAAACAAATAGTTTGGAAGAAGCTAAAGGATTAGCAGAACATTCAAAACGGAGATTGATTGGTTTAACAATTGAAACGAGACCAGATTATTGTAAAGAACTTCACGTTGATAGGATGTTACATTATGGGACAACACGGGTTGAAATTGGAATACAAACCGTTTTTGATGAGATATATAAATTGGTTAATCGAGGTCATACTACAAGAGATAGCATTGAAGCAATAAGAATCGCAAAAGATGCTGGTTTAAAGATCAATGCGCACATGATGCCAAATTTGCCCGGTGCTGATTATCAGAAAGATATTGAAGCTTTTAAGATTCTTTTTCAAGATCCTAATTATCGACCGGATATGTTAAAAATTTATCCTTGTCTCGTTATCCAAGGTACAAAGCTCTATGATTGGTGGATTGAAGGCAAGTATGAGCCTTATTCACTTGAACAATTAGTTAATTTGATTGCAGAAATAAAGCAAGAGATTCCTTCTTACGTGAGAATTCAGAGAATAATGCGAGATATTCCAGCTCCATTAATAAGTGCTGGTTGTAATAAAAGTAATTTAAGACAATTAGTTCAAGAAAGATTAAAAGAATTAAATAAGAAATGTAACTGCATACGATGTAGAGAAATAGGATTTCTCAAGGAATCAAACTTGATCAAAAATGATTTCATGAATGATATTGAACTTAAAAGGATTGATTATGATGCATCTTTAGGAAAGGAAATTTTCTTATCATGCGAATTGTCTAATAAAAATTATTTAATGGGATATTTACGCTTGAGGAAACCTTCTCCATTTGCTCATAGACCAGAATTAAACGATGGAAAAACCTTGATCATTCGAGAAATAAGAGTTGTTGGAGAATTAGTTCCAACCAAGGATAAACCTCGAGGTGTTTTACAAGTACAACACCGTGGAATTGGTAAAATGTTGATGGAAAATGCGGAAAAAATTTCAAGAGAAGAATTTAACGCTAAAAAATTGGCTGTCATAAGCGGCATTGGAGCGAGAACTTGGTTTTATGAATTGGGCTATAAATTAGATGGTCCTTATGTTTCAAAATTACTATGAAATATATGTTATTACACTATCTTTAAAATTTTTAATCGCAAATCAAATTTTTAATAACAATTAATATTATATTTTATCTCTTTTTATTACCTTATTAGATTACTATTGTTGATAATCAATAATTATTATCTGATAGGGGATTTAAATGGTATTTAAAACTTTAGAAGAATCCGTTAGAGATACTCCTTTTCTTTCAATAAAGGTGCCTCTTTCTTATACTGAAGCATTAGAAAATTCTCATGGGAAACCCATGATAATTAGACAAGCTGAAGGTTTAAAAAAAGTCCTAGAAAATTTGCCCATAATCATCAGGCCTGATGAATTAATCGTAGGCACTTTTGATGAAAAAATTCCAGTAGCAATTCCAAGAATGGAGGGGAGTGGTTTTAGAATCTTAAATGAACTTGAAAAGCTCCCCAACAGATCTTTAAATCCAATAATCGTTAATGAAGAAGATATAAAAATAATTAGAGATAAATTTGTTAAATTTTATGAGAATTTCAAAATTGACACTTATGCTACAGAAATTGCTCCAAAGAAGGTATTTGAATTGAATTATAGTGGTTCGGCATATGTAGCAACTGAAATAGGAGGTATTGCCCATGCAGTAATAGATTACCCGAGATTGTTATCAATGGGCTTAAATAAATACATTCAACAATCTAATAAAAATATTAAAAAATACAAGCAAATGCTAGTTTCTGATATTAAAGCAGATGAAAAAGTAGCGTTTTATAAAGCAATAAGGATAATATGTAAAGCTTTAATTGATTATGCAAATAAATATGCCGATGAAGCCGAAAAATTAGCAAATATGGAAAAGAATCCAAAAAGAAAAGAAGAATTGCTCTCAATAGCAGCAACATGCCGACAAGTTCCCGCAAATCCTCCCAAAAATTTACAAGAGGCCGTTCAATTCTTATGGTTTATCCATATGGCTTTACATGTAGAAAATTTCGAACATGGGATTTCATTTGGCAGGGTAGACCAATATTTATTGCCTTATTATGATGGAAATAAAGATAAAGCGCTAAGATTATTTAAGAATTTAATACTTAAAACGAATGAAATTATTGCTTTATATGATGGCATCGCAACTCAATATTTTGGAGGAATGGCAACTACTCAAAACATACTAATAAGCGGTGTTGATGATAAAGGGAATGATGTCACGAATGAATTAACTTACTTATTTTTAAAAGCTATTGATGAAGCTGCTGTCCCTAGTCCTAATTTGGTGGTGCGCGTTCATAAAAACACTCCATCTAAAATTTTTCAAGAAATCGCAAGAATCTTATCAAAAGGCAAAAATGTTATTGGAATTTATAATGATGATCTCGTGATTGAAAGCTTGATTAGATGTGGAGTTTCACCCAATGAAGCTCATGATTATGGAATCGTGGGTTGTGTTGGCTTATCGACCACGGGAACTTCTTTTGATAATACTGGTGCAATATTTTTAAACTTGGCTAAAGCCTTGGAACTAGCATTAGGAACCGACACATCCCTGGTAAGTAAATACATAGAAAATAATCCAGCAGCCGTAGATTTTTCCTCAATGGATGAATTATTAGAAATGTTTCTTAAAAAATTAAAAGACCTAATGAAAATGGCGACCTTGGCTGCAAATGCATACCAACAAGCTCATAAAAAACTTAAACCTACTCCATTAATGTCATTATGCATAAGGGATTGTTTTGAGAAAGGACAAGATGTTAATGAAGGCCCAGCAAAATATAATTTTTCTGGAATCCACGTGACAGGATTTTCTGATGTTGTGGATTCTCTTGCCGCCATTGATTGGGCAGTCTTTAAAGAAAAGAAGATTACATTAAAAGATTTAATTAATGCATTGAAGAAAAATTTCAGAGGAAATAAAGAAATTTATAATTATCTCGTGTATAAATGTCCAAAGTATGGAAATGATGATGAAAGAGCCGATATCTATGCTAAAAAAGTCATTGAAATATTATATGAGTCTGTTGAAGGATTAAAATCGTCTAGAGGCGGAAATTATAGAGTTGGAATACATGCAATGACTACTCACGTTGGATTTGGATTGTTTACTGGTGCCTTACCATCGGGAAGAAAAAAGGGAAAACCTCTCACTAGAGATATCGCACCAGGATTTACTGGTGAAAAAGGATTAACAGCGGCCCTAAATAGCATTTCCAAATTTGATCACTCCTTATTATGCAATGGAGTCGCTTGCACGATAAACATAAATCCTGAAATTCCAAAAATGGAAGATGGAAAGATCTTCGAGTCAATTTTGAGGACTTACGTGAAATTGAAAGGTTCTCACATTCAGTTTAACTCCATATCGCTTGACATGCTAAAAGAAGCTCAAGAAAATCCCGATAAACACAAGGATTTAATGGTTCGAGTTTCTGGTTATTCTGCTAGATTTATCGACCTTCCTAAGGCCGTACAAGATGATATTATAGCAAGATATTGCTATTCTAGAGTTTAAATTAAAAATCATTTTTTTTTATAAAACCTATGACTAAGAATAAAAAAGGTTTAATTTTTAATATTCAACGGTTTGTACTTCACGATGGGCCCGGAATTAGAACAACTATCTTCTTTAAGGGCTGCTCGCTCTCATGCCTGTGGTGCCATAATCCAGAAAGTATTAATCCTTTTCCTGAGTTATTATTTAGAAAAGATCGCTGTAACACTTGCGGAGATTGTATGCTCTCATGTCCAAAAGAAGCTATAGTTTTAACAAATTCAAATGTTAAAATCCTTAATGATAAGTGTAATACATGCGGTTCTTGTTTACCTTCTTGCAATACTAGAGCTTTAGAAATTGCAGGCGAATTTTACACAGTGGAACAAGTAATGGATGAAATATTGCGAGATATGGCTTTTTACGAACAATCAAACGGAGGCATAACAATATCTGGAGGAGAACCATTAATGCAACTTGAATTCTTGCATGATTTGGTTCAAAGAGCAAAAAATGAAAATTTACACGTGTGTTTAGATACATCTGGTTATTCAAAATGGAGTAATATCAAAAAGATCTTGAAATACATTGATATTTTCTTATATGATGTAAAAACTCTGAATGAAGAAAGACATTTAAAACTAACAGGCGTGTCCAACAAGATAATATTAGATAATCTTAATAATTTACTAAAAGAGGGTGCCCAAATCATAATAAGAACTCCAATCATTTTGGGTTATAATTTTTTAAATCTTGAAAAAGAGGTTCATGATCATTTAATCAACCTAATTCAAAGTGGATTTAATGACTTTGAATTAATCCCGTATCATCGTTTTGGAGAAGTTAAATACGAATTTTTAAGAAGGAAATATGATCTTAAAGTATTGCCTGTCGATATTGATAAATTAAACATACTTGTGGAATCGCTGAAGAAAGAATATTCAATTAATGTGAAAATAAGTACTCCCATTATTACCTAAATTTTAATCCTTTAATTCTAAATAAAAATTCTTTCATCAAAGTTAAATTATTTCTAATCTTTATTTTAACAAGTATTTAATCGTCAATATGAGATTACCTTAAATTTTAATTAATTGAATAAAAAACTTGTTTTTACCATGACCCAGTTTGATTACGAAAAAATAGGTTTAATTTGCGGGTTAGAGATCCACCAACAACTTGATACTAAAACAAAGCTATTTTGTCGATGTCCTAGCAAGCTTCAAGGAACTAGAAAACCAGATTTTACAGTTAAGAGATACATGCGCCCAGTTTTAGGTGAAATGGGAACATTTGATGAGGCAATGCTTACAGAATATGAAAAAGAAATGGAAATTGTTTATGAATGTTATGATGATGTAATTTGTACTTATGAGTTGGATGATACGCCTCCTTTTGAATGTAATGACGAAGCTAGAGAAATAGCCATCATGATAGCCCTATTGTTAAATGCAAACATCATTGAAGAAATGCACGTGTGCAGGAAAAATTATCTTGATGGATCTGTACCGTGTGGATTTCAAAGAACAATGATATTGGCAAAAGATGGCCACATTACATTAGAAAATGGAAAGAAAATTGGAATTGATTTGATTTGCTTGGAAGAAGAATCTGCAAGAAAAATCAAGACGGAAGAAAAAACATATTTTTATCGCCTTGACAGATTGGGCATTCCTCTTGTTGAAATCACAACTAAACCTGATATAAGAGATCCAAACGAATGTAGAGAAACTGCTGAAAGATTAGGATTATTACTTTGGTCAACTAAAGTAAAAAAAGTACTTGGATCAATTAGACAAGACATAAACGTGAGCATAAAGGGTGGAACGAGAGTAGAAATAAAAGGGGTGCAAAAACTTGATTGGATTCCTAACTTGATAAACCATGAGATCTCACGTCAACTAAAACTAATCGAAATAAAAAATGAACTAGAAAAAAGAAATTTATCCGTTAAAGATATAGATAATAAGCCAGTAGATTTAACCAACATCATTGATGTTTCAAGAAAAAACTTCATAGCAAAAGGAGTAAAAGCTGGAAAATTACTATATGGAATTAATTTCAAGGGATTTAAGGGAATTTTTGGAAAAGAATTAATGGAAAACTATAGATTCGGTACAGAAGTGAGTAGTAAGGTAAAATCCATTTCTGGATTGAAAGGACTCATTCATTCCGATGAAGACCTCCAAAAATATGATTTTACTTCCGAAGAATTAGAAGAAATAAAGAAAAAATTAAGCCTTAAAGAAAACGACTGTTTTGTTTTAGTATTGGGATCAAAGAAAGAAGTCCTTAAAGCAATGGATGTAATCATTAAAAGAGTAAAACAAGCTTTTGAGGGAGTGCCACCAGAAACTAGAAGAGCATTAGAATCGGGAAATTCCGAGTTTTTGAGAGAATTGCATGGTGGTGCTCGATTATATCCCGATACAGATTCTATTGCCATAATAAATGAAGAGAAAATGATACAAGATTTAAAGAAAAGGCTTCCTAAATATCCTTGGGATGTAATTAACGACTATTCTAAAAAATATAAGGTAGAAAAACGCTTGATAAAAGAACTAATTTTTAGTGGAAAATTATCTCTCTTTGAAAAATTATTAAAGACATTCCCGGATAATCCCGTGATCATCATAACTACTTTAATAGAAACCACGCGCTCTTTAAGCAGGTTTGGCAAAAATATTGAAAATATATCAGAAAAAGATTATCAACAGATATTTAAAAAATTAAAAGAGAAAAAAATTAGTAAGGAAGCGATTGAACGATTAATGATGTTAAAATCGGACAATCCGCATTTAACAATTGATCAAATAATCGAGAAATTCGACATTAAAAGCGTATCTATAGAGGATTTAAGGAAATTAATTGAAAAAACATCTAATAATAATCTTGAATTGATTAAAAGTAGAAAGATGGGTGCGATGGGGCCTCTAATGGGAGAATTAATGAAAGAAGTTAGAGGTAAGATAGATGGTGCCATCGTATCAAGAGAATTGAAAGAACACTTGCAAAAAATAATAAAGGAGATGAATTTGTAATAAATGAACGTGGAAGGATATAGGGGTAAGGCTTTAGAATTATTGAAGGAAAAAAAATTAGAAATATGGGATATTGTTCAGTTAAATACGAAGAAGGGGAATTTTAAAGGCATTATCTTACCTAGAAATGAGTTCTCATTACCAAATTACTTGGAAATAAAGTTGGAAAATAATTATAATGTTGGAATAAATGTAAGCGATATAATTAATATAAAAAAAATTGGAAAAAGAGAAGCTAAATACCATTTTCCAGAAAAAGAATTTCCCATTAATGAGCAACTCCCGAACGTGAAGCTCCTTGGGACGGGTGGAACCGTCGCATCAAGGTTAGATTATACTACTGGAGCCGTTATTCCATCATTTACTCCAGGAGAATTATTTAGTGCTGTTCCAGAATTGGCAGAAATTTGCAACTTGGATTGCAAAATAGTATTTGAAATCTTGTCAGAAAATATGAGACCTGAATACTGGCAAAAATTGGCAAAAGAAGTGAGCAAGGCTGCCAATGAAGGAGTTGATGGAATTATCATTGCTCATGGAACCGATACAATGTCTTTCACCAGTGCAGCTTTATCATTTATGTTGAAAAACTTGTCAATTCCAGTTGTGTTGACCGGAAGTCAACGTAGTTCTGATAGACCATCATCAGATGCAGCAATGAATCTAATAAATGCTGCAATTGTTGCAACATCCGATATCGCTGAGGTAGTTGTAACAATGCTTGGTTCTCCTTCACACGATTATGGTTTAATTCATCGAGGAACATTAGTAAGGAAAATGCACTCTTCTGTCAGGCATGCCTTTAGGACTTTAAACGACATTCCTATAGGCATGGTAAGGAATAGAAAAATACACTGGTTTAAAAAAGATTATAAAAAACGCAATAATAGTTCAGTTGAAGCTAACATCAATTTCGAAGAAAAAATTGCTTTAATTTACTCTTATCCCGGATTAAATAATGAGGTTATTGATTTTTATATCGATAGAAATTATAAGGGACTGGTAATTGCTGGAACTGGTCTTGGACATGTTAGCACTCAAGTTTATGATTCAATTAAAAGGGCAATACAAGAAGAAATGATAATCTTGATGACAACGCAAACATTGCATGGTTTTGTAGGAATGAA
>CAZIEC010000020.1:5170-7916 GCA_964538145.1 uncultured archaeon | reverse complement strand
AGAGAACTTGCTTAAAAATCATAAAAAATTTATATCTTTCTTAATTAATTTACATTAATCTCTAAATACTAGTGAAAATAATGGGAAAACGCATTTTAGTACAAAGAAAGGGACGTGGGAACCTTTGGGCGCGTTCTCCAAGTCATAGACATGTTGGACCAGTAAGATATAGACCGTTCAAAGCAGGTGAAACGGAACTTAGATTTAAAGTAATTGAATTATTACATTCACCTGGTCGTGGAGCGCCTGTTGCCAAAATTCAATATGAGGATGGCGTGAAGTGGTTATGGCTTCCACCTGAAGGAATTTTTGAAGGACAAGAATTCATTCAATCAAAAACTGGAGAAAATGTTAATATAGAAGTAGGAAATATTGTTCCTTTAAAAAATGTCCCCCTTGGAGCCCTAGTTTTCAATATTGAAGGAACTCCCCAAGATGGCGGCAAGTTTGCTAGAGCTTCTGGAGTAACAGCTATTGTAAGGAATAAATCTGGAAATCAAGTTGAATTACTTTTTAGATCAAAAAAAACCAGATGGTTCCATGAAAATTGTCTTTGCACTATTGGAGTCGTAGCTGGAGGTGGAAGAGTGGACAAGCCACTTCTTAAAGCAGGAAATGCTTTTTATGCTTATCGTTCGAAAGCAAAAAAATGGCCCATCGTGAGGGGTGTTACCATGAATGCATGTTCTCATCCTTATGGAGGAGGCGCAAAACAATCGCCTCATAGACCTACAACAACAAGCAGAAATGCTCCTCCTGGTAGAAAGGTTGGACAAATTGCTGCCAGAAGAACGGGTCATCAAAATTAAAACATCTTAAAAACTATGATCTATTTCTACTTAATTTTTAAAATGCAATAAAACCTTACTTTATTTAGATTAATCAAACCTGAAAGGAAATACCAAGTTTGATGAATCTTTTCAACAATAAAATAAAAATTATAAAAAATAAAGTTAATAAAATTTTTCAAATCTACTAGTTTCCTTGAAAACTAAAACTAATATTTTTTAAAAGTTCTTTATACCTTGAACGAAGCGTTACCTCAGTAACCCCTACAACTCTAGAAATATCTTTTTGGCTCACCTTAACATTTCGCAGCTTGGCAACTAAATATAAGGCTCCTGCACATAAACCTTTAGGATCTTTTCCCGAAATGGAAGTTTTGTTTATGAAGTTTTGTAGCACGCGCATGGCTTCTTTTTCAATATCAATTCCTAAATTTAAATCTGCACAATATCTTGGGATTAATGAAATTGGATCTATATGTGATATTTTCAAATTTAATTCACGAACTAAAATTTTATAACATTTTTTAACAATATTATCACTAATTGATGCTTGATCTAATATTTCTTGTAATGTTATTGGAACTTTCTCTGCTTTACATGCGTAATACGCACAAGCAGCAATCATTCCATTAATGGACCTTCCACGTAATAATTGTCTCTTGAAGACTTCCTTGTATAATTTAACAGCAGCTTTTTTAACACGTTCAGGAAAATTTAAATTGCTACCAATTCGCTTTAATTCAGTAATAGCCATTAACATGTTTCTCTTCTCCCAAGAAAGGTGCGTGTTCCACTTGGCAGCTCTTCTAAGATCTGGATTCTTGATCTTTGTTCGATCTATTACTGTACTAAGCCCAATATCCGGCATCAAAATTGACATTGGAGATCCTGTTCTTTCTTTTTTATCTTTTTCTTGTTTTGAATATGCTCTTATTCCACTATGAGAGATATCTAGCCCTCGCTCATCAATCACAAGTCCACAATGCTTGCATACGGTCTCCCCCCTCTCTTGAATGATGATTGTGGGTCCTCCACATTCAGGACAAGTGCTTAAAGATACATCCATTTCAATAACCATTATACCTCAACCCTTCATTCCTGTCTTAATTTTTTTATGCAAAAAAATTTGATTTTCATTTTTTTCTTGTGAACAAATTGACAATCAATA
This sequence comes from uncultured archaeon, assembly GCA_964538145.1. Taxonomy (GTDB): domain Archaea; phylum Asgardarchaeota; class Lokiarchaeia; order Sigyniarchaeales; family SOKP01; genus SOKP01. Next base: position 5,960 of record CAZIEC010000020.1, on the reverse strand, counting down.
GATTTTTTTACACAAATATTGATAGTTATTGTGATCACAAAAGTTAAGTGAATATTTAAATGTTACTTTTTCAACTTTTTTATGTATCATTCAACACATAAATTTATTTTTAAATTTATTATTTTAAATTCACCTATTGTAAGGCTCATTATAAAATCTTATAATACATGAATATGCATCAATTGAGTTTTAAGTAGTTAAGACAAACTTAAAATGGTTTAAAAAAAATCAAATCTTTAAAAATATGTGAATTAAAATCTTAAATAAACTAATTTTATTTTATTTTAAAAAATCAATCATGTTTTAATCCAAAAATAATATTTCCTAAATTTTTATTCATGTTGATGATAGAGCTAAGGTCTAAATTTTTATTAAGAAATCTAAAAAAAAATCTATATTCCTGAACATAATTGTTTTAATTATTGAAAGGAACTGATACAAGATATCCTGAATTTAAAAGTCTTTCTTGAATAACTTTATACTTAGGAAGTATTTTTTTTGGTTTCATAATATGTGCAACATCTTTAAAAGCATTTCATTTTTTGTGCAAAATTCTTTTTAAAAGGGTGATATAAAATTTTGAAAATATTTTTTACTCATTATTTTGAATGAAATAATAGGCTTAATTACTTGAGAGAAATATGATTAAATCATCCACTTAATCATGATAATTTAAAAATTCATGGATTAAGATATTTAAATATAGGAAATCAATCATAAAGATAATAAAATTCTCATTCTTCTAAGAATTCTTTAATATATTTTCCTTTAAAATAAATTTAAATAATTT
>CAZIEC010000020.1:2978-5070 GCA_964538145.1 uncultured archaeon | reverse complement strand
AATATGAAAATGAAACAGGAAAGTTCGCAATATGGAGAGATAGCATTACTGAAGGTTTTAAAAAGTGGTTAAAAGGAGAAAAAATCTATTTAAGAGATAAAGAACGCATTTCTCTCTATGTCTCTGATAAAACAAAAGCAAAATGGCAAGAGTTTATTGATAAACATAAAAAAGAATATAAAACTTTTTCCAAATTGATAAGAGACAGCGTGAACGCCTTTATTGAAACCATTAAGAATAATAAGTTAGATCAATCAGAAAAAGAATTAAAAAAAATTTCCCGTATATCTCATGCTTTAAAAGAACCTTTAACTACTATAAAAGGATATTCACAACTACTTTTAGAAAGTGAGGAATATAAAAATAAATTAACTCCCGTTATTAGAGAAACTATAAAAAATATCTTTGAACAAAGCAATCTACTTGAGGATATTATTAGGAGCTTCTTGGACAACATTAAAGAAACATCTGAAAAAATCGATGTATTGCTAATTGAGGACGATTTATCAACAATCAAATTAATTAAACGCATTTTTGAAAGCAAGGGCTATACTTGCAAGGGAGTTATAAGTGGCTTGAAAGGATTAAGAATGCTTGAAAGAATGCGGCCTAAAATAATCCTTCTAGATATCATCTTACCGGATGCAAACGGTTATGAAATTTGCAAAATACTTAAATCTGATAAACGATGGAAAGACATCCCGATCTATTTCTTAACAGCCATATCTGCCACGGATATCAAGAAAAATCTTAAAGAAACAAAAGCAGATGGATACATTCTAAAACCTTTTAATTTCTCTGATTTTGAAATCATATTTCATGTTTTAAAAAATCAAAAAAAATAATCATATTTTTATTAATTTTCATGCTTACTTTAAGCAATTAATTTAGTATTCATAAGAAAAAAATATAATAAACAATTTTTCCTTTAAAAACATGATATCTTTCTTGTAAATCCAATTATAAATACATTAAATAACATGATAAGCATAAGATTAATTAATTTCTCATGAATTTATTGATTTAATTGAAAACCTTTATAATAAACTTCATGTTAAAATGTCTTGTTTAATTGGATCTCATGTCAAGATTTTAATGTTTAATTAAAGGTTAAATGGTGACTCTCATAAACGAAAAAGATAAGAAAAAAAATACTAATGAAATGGATGCTGGAGAATATGAAAGCCCTCATTTATCGGAAGATGAAATCGAAAACTTGGACCTTAATAGCGATATTGTAAAAAAATACATGGAACAATATCAAAAAGAGACAGATAAATATGCCATTTGGAGAGGCACGATCACTGAAGGATTTAAAAAGTGGCTAAAAGGAGAAAAAATTTATGATCGCGATAAAGAAAGGATCTCATTATATGTATCAGAAGAAACCAAGGAAAAATGGCAAGAATTTATTAAAAAATATAATTACACGATCTCTAAACTCATACGGGAAGGCGTGAATTATTTCATTAATCAAAAATCCTCAAAACAACAAAAAGGACCGTTAAGGCTTGATAAAGAGAGATTATCGAGAATATCACATGCATTAAAAGAACCTTTAACCACGATTAAAGGCTTTTCTCAATTATTAATCGAAAATTATAAAGAAGAATTACCAGAAGATGTTTTACTAACAATTAAAAATATTTTTGACCAATCTCAATTACTCGAAAACAAGATCATTAACATTCTAGACAACATGAAACCTGAGACATCTCAATACGATATTTTATTAATTGAAGATGATCTGGCAACCATCAAGTTGTTAACTAGTTTCTTTGGTAGCAGGGGATATAGTTGCTATGGAGTTGTAAGCGGCTCTAAAGGATTAGAAGAACTTGAAAATAACATGCCAAAATTAATCCTTCTGGATGTAATATTACCAGATATCAGCGGGTATGAAATTTGCAAGATGATTAAAAACGATGAAAGATTTAAAGATATACCAATCTTCCTTTTAACCGCAATACCTGGCGCAGAAGTGGAGAAAAAAGTTAAAGAAATAAAAGCAGATGGATTCATTTTAAAACCATTTGATTTCTCCGAGTTTGAAAAAATTTTTAAGTATTTAAATAAAGAAGAAACCATTAAT
>CAZIEC010000020.1:0-2878 GCA_964538145.1 uncultured archaeon | reverse complement strand
AACTTAATTTATTACATCTTAAAATAATTAAAGATTAAATAAATCTTTTTTGATTATCAATTGATATAAAAATTTTTAACCTTTTCATTTAATTAATTTCGAATAGCTCTAATTTTTTTATAAGAAAAAACTTAATACTCAATGAAATAGAGAATGCTGCGCTCTAAGTTCTGACTTTTCGAAAATTATAAATTTTACAAAATATTACAATATATAATGTCCAGCGCAAAGAATTTTCGTTATTTAATTCCCCAGAAAATATTTGACGAAATCACTAAAAAAGCTGCAGAAGAATACCCCTATATTGCCCACTATTGGATTTTCGCAGATAGAAAAGATAATTTCGGTATTGTGAATAATTTTATTGTAAATACCGACTTGCGAAAGACAAAAGTTCACCAAAAACCCAGGAGCTGGATGAGGTATAAAAAATCTAAAATTTATAACATGCGAAAGTTTAAAGAAGAATTAGGCGTTGATATAGTTTGGCAAGCTCATACTCATCCATCTGGAAATGAAAAACTCCATCAAATTGATAAAAGAATCTTAAAATATCTCAGTAATGGAGTAATGATCATTATAATTCCTGAATTACCAGAAAAAGGTTTAAAAGGGCATGTAGTAGGGTGGTATTACGATAAGAGATACACGAAAAAACCCATAATAGAAAAAATGATATTCGAGGTTATTTCAGAATGAAATATCTCTCGAATCATAACATTTCTATTTTTTAATCGAACCTATTGATTATTTTTTGAAATTTAAGTTATTATCGCGAGTTTTAAAACACAATGATAATGTGTTCCATAATTTTACTATAATGTCTCTCGATTATATAGAAGATTTAATATAATAGGGAGAGTTAAAGTAATATTAAGCAATTTTTAATTTAATTTAATTACATTTTATAAAACATTATTAAAATTTTTTCAAGGATTTCTCAAGTAAAAAAATATTAAAGTTTTAATTCATTATAATTACAAAAAGGATAATATTGGAGCAGCTGTCGCTTAGCCTGGTAGAGCGCTGGCCTGCTAAGCACTTTTTTCCCATAAGATTATTATTAAAGATTTATGGGAGATAGTGAGCAAAGCCAGTGTCCGAATGGACTCGCGGGTTCGAATCCCGCCGGCTGCGCCATTGAAATTTAATAAATAGTTCCTAATATCCCATTTCCATGGGCCGGTGGTCTAGCTGGTTATGACGCCGCGCTTACACCGCGGAGGCCGTGAGTTCGAATCTCACCCGGCCCATATCTTTATTTCTGTTAAAAATATTATTCCTTTTCGCATTCAATCTGATTTTTATAACTCTATGTGGAATCTAAAAAAAATATAATATGATTCCTCTTTTTTAATCTAATCTTTATTCAGAATAAGCTATTACATTTATCTCATTTATTTTTAAGCTTTTTTCTTAATAAAAGTCATTCAAGAATTAATTTTCTTATTTTTTCAGGCCGGATTGCGCTAATCTTACACTTTTTTAAAAGTTTTCCAATGTTTGCAATTATTCCAGGAGCTTCTGTACCTTGCTTGAAAATTACAATATTTTCAAGAAAGCCATATCTTTTTATAGAGACGATATCTCTTAAATGTCCTGATTTTATTAAAGCTTTCTTTAGTTGCCCTTTAGTTTGACCTGAGACAAAAATTGCTTCAAGATTTTCATCAACCAATTTTTTAAAAAGTTGTAACGTGGATTGGGTTAATTTTCCTTGTATTTCATTATTTTTTTTTTTAACATCAATAATTTTGATTTTAACAGGGAAATGATCAACGAGATCATAGGCTTTAATTATCTGAGTTAGTGATTTTTGTTTATTATTACATAATTGTTCTCGAAGCGTTCGAAGGGATAAGAGAACATCAGTTTTTGGATTTAAAATGCCACAATCAACAAAAATTCCGAATCCTACTTTTCCAACATCAGTTAAATTTCCCTTGAGTATCATGTTTTCTTTAATTTCAGAAAAATCGTGAATTGTTCCAATTTCTTTTTTTAATAAATTGAATAGAAATACTTCTTCTGGTCCTTTTATCATGACTTCCAAGCGGTTATCATAATTCCTTATTTTTTTTATTGCGATAAGTGAATTTTCAAAACCTTTAGTTAATTCGGACAAGTATTTGTTATATTTCTTGATTAACAGCTTTTTAGTTTTTTCATTTGAGAATCCGTATAATTTATCGAATAAAACAATCTTTTTTACCAAGTTTTAACACTCTCATTGAAATGATGAAGTTATCGTCTTTAGTTTTTATAATTTTTCAGCACTAATTAGTTTTTTTAATAAAATTTTGAATTGTTTTTGTAGTTCCGAAAATTTATATCAGATAAATTTCATTAGTTTAGAAAAGAAAGGAAAATGATTGGAATAATAGTGAGAAGAACTAATGGAAGAGAATAGATTTAAATTCATTGTTGATAAGCTTAAAGAACAGGAAGGAGTAGAGGGAATTTTCATCTTGGATAATGAAGGGAGATTAAAGTTTAAATTTGGCGAACTGGATTTATCTCAAGAAGATGTAAGTCCCATTTTTGAAGCTTGGAAGAACAGGAGTGGTTCTTTTATTTTTAAAGATGAAAGGTTTGCCATACTGAAGAATGAAGAGATACAATTTGCTGCCAAAAATTTAACTAAAGGGAGGGATAATATAGTTGGATCAGTGACAAAGGAAGGTGATTTCTTGATAGCTCACACGAGAGAAGAAGGTTTGATTCTGCTGGAATGGTCAATTCTCGTGAACAAAGTTGCTTGGAGTTAATTGAAAGTTTTTAATAATTATTAAAAAAGTATAATTTTTTAATTTGGAATTTTAATTTCTTATACATATTTTTTAATTGTTTCTATTAAAAAATCAATTGAAAAAGGTTT
>CAZIEC010000019.1:20010-26143 GCA_964538145.1 uncultured archaeon | reverse complement strand
TTTTAAAAAAAAAAAGATTTATAATTAATTTTAATCAAATCAATAGGATTTTTATTTTTAATAAATTAGTCTTCTGGAAATTCATCCATTGCCATGGACATTATTTCACCATATGCAATAGCATCTTGCAGGTTTCCTTCAATTTTTAAGTCTCCAGACATGTAAGCACTGGTAGAGTCGAGCTCACCGCTTCCTAATTGTCCCCAAATAGCAGCAGTAGCAGACATTGTTACAGTTGCATCTGGGTTTTCACCTTCACCATATTCGATTTTTCCATCTCCCATTTTAACCCAATATTTATAACCTACATCACTAAACTCAAATTGGGCGACTAAATCAACATCTTCTAATTCTTCTTTTAAATCTTCGTTTTCTTCTGCGAGTTGTTTCATAAATTCAATTAGTTTTAAGGCATCAGAAGGTTCTCCGGCACCTTTTTCTCGCATTTCTTTAATTTCCTTGATTAAATTCTCATCAACCATTTATTTATCACGTTTATTTTAATAAAATTATTGATTTTTGGATCAATTTTTATTAATTAAATATATTCTCTTTTTATTTTTAAAATTTTAAAAATTAAAATGTTTAGAGGATATACTTGAGAAAATATAAAAAAATGTAAACCGTGGTTAAAAAAATACTACAATATTGTAATAAAGATTAATTTTATGAAATTTGATTTTTATCAAGAAAACATTTAATTTTTTTAATTGTTAATAAGCTATTAAAGGATCTACCGAAAAAATTTTAAAGACTTTTGTTTTACCTTTATAAAACTACTTGTTCATTTTTTATAATGCTTTACAAGAAAGAAAGACCCGCAATTTTAATGCTTAAAGATGGGCGGTATTTTGAAGGGATTGGGTTCGGTGCGACAAAAAAAGCGGAGGGGGAAATTGTTTTTACAACGATTACAGGTGCTGGGTATAATGAGACTCTAACTGATCCATCATATAAGGGTCAAATAGTAGTAATGACTCATCCTTTAGTTGGAAATTATGGAGTTCCTGCGTGGGAAAAAGATGAGTTTGGAATCTATAAATATTTTGAATCTGATTCCATAAAAGTAAGTGGTTTTGTTATAAATGAATGTTGTAAAAACCCCAATCATTTTGAGAGTGTAAAAACTTTAAACGAATTTCTGTTAGAAGAAAATGTTCCAGGAATAGAATGGGTTGATACTCGAGCAATTACTAAGATCTTAAGAGATGAGGGAGTTCAATTAGGGTTATTACAAGTTTTTGAACCTAATGAGGAACCAAATATAGAATTATTACGTGAAGAAGTTAAAAATGTTGAAGATCCTAACTTGAGACATTTAGCAAGCGAAGTTTCATGTAAAGAGGTGAAATTTTTTACACCAGAAAATCCCAAGGGAAGAGTCGTAGTGTTAGATTTAGGTGTAAAAAATAATATTCTTCGAAACTTGATAAAAAGAAGTTTAGAAGTAATTTTAGTTCCTTATAATTTTACTTTTGAAAAAATAATGGAATTCAAACCGAATGGCGTTTTACTATCTAATGGTCCCGGAGATCCAGCTAAGTACGTGGAAGCAATAAATGTCGCAAAAAAATTAATTAACAATGATATACCTACAATGGGAATTTGTCTTGGCAATCAAATAATTGGGTTAGCTGCTGGAGGGACATCTTATAAATTAAAATATGGCCATAGAGGTGGAAATAAAACGGTAATTGATCCAAAAACGAAAAAATGTTACATAACATCCCAAAATCATGGATATTGCGTGAAGAATTTTGAAGGGGGAGGATTTAAGGAGTTTTTGAAAAATATTGATGATGATTCAAATGAAGGAATCATCCATGAAAAAAAACCGATTTTTTCAGTTCAGTTTCATCCTGAAGCCTCTCCCGGTCCTATGGATTCATTATACCTATTTGATAATTTTGTAGAATTAATGGAGTTGAATTAAATTGCCACTAGACGAGTCGATTAAAAAAGTTTTAGTTTTAGGGTCTGGAGGAATCCGAATTGGTCAAGCAGGAGAGTTTGACTATTCTGGAAGCCAAGCCTTAAAGGCATTAAAAGAAGAAGGCATAAAAACAATTTTAATCAATCCTAATATTGCTACTATTCAAACAGATCCAGAACTTTCGGATAGAATTTACCTTTTGCCTTTAAATGTAAAATATGTTCATGAAGTTATAAAAAAAGAACAGCCAGATGGAATTTTATTAGCTTTTGGCGGGCAAACAGCTTTAAATGTGGGCGTCGAGTTAAATTATAGCGGAATACTAGAAAAATATAATGTAAGAGTATTAGGAACTCCAATAGAAGCCATAGAAATCACGGAAGATCGAGATTTATTTGTTAAAGCGATGGAAAAAGCAAATGTAAAAGTTTGTAAGAGCAAGGCAGTGACTTCTTATAAAGAAGCATTAAAAGTTGCTAATGAATTAGGTTTTCCATTAATGATACGCGTTGCTTATACATTAGGCGGGAGAGGGTCCGGAATTGCCTCAAATTTTAAAGAGTTTGAAAAATTAGCAAAAAAGGGACTTGCTCAATCTAGAATTCGGCAAATTCTTATAGAAGAAAGCGTGTGGGGATGGAAAGAGGTTGAATATGAAGTCGTTCGAGATTCTGCTGATAATTGCTTTATTAATTGCAACATGGAAAATTTTGATCCTGTTGGAATCCATACTGGAGAAAGTATTGTAGTGGCACCATCTCAAACTCTCACGAATGATGAGTATCACATGCTCCGTTCTGCATCTATCAGAGTAATTAGAGGATTGGGAATCATTGGTGAATGTAATATTCAATATGCTTTGGATCCTTTCTCTAAAGAATTCAGAGTTATTGAAGTTAATGCTCGTTTATCAAGATCTTCTGCACTGGCTTCTAAAGCAACAGGGTACCCATTGGCCTACATAGCTGCAAAATTAGCAATTGGATACACATTACCAGAATTAAAAAACAAAATCACTGGAATTACAACTGCTTGTTTCGAGCCAGCTTTAGATTATTTAGTTTTAAAAATTCCGCGTTGGGATCTTACAAAGTTCCAAAAAGTAGATAGAAAAATCGGTTCTCAAATGAAAAGCGTAGGAGAAGTAATGGCGATCGGCAGAACTTTTGAGGAAGTATTACAAAAAGCAATTAGAATGTTAGATATTGGAATGAAAGGGCTTGTAGCAAATAATTTGCCCCAAATTGATGATATTAATGAGTTAAAATATGAATTAAAGCATCCTACTGACTTACGCTTATTTAGAATTGCAGAAGCAATAAAAAGAGGGATCTCAATCGATGAGATATATCGCCTTTCAAGAGTAGACAAGTGGTTCTTATATAAGTTAAAAAATATCATAGATCTTGAACGCCAATTACGTGATATTGATTTATTAAAAACTAATGATAAAGAAAAAAAATATTGGCTAACTAGAGCGAAAAGATTTGGATTTTCAGATGGGCAAATCGCAAAAATAATGGGCGTTGATACAATATTTATTAGGCAAATGCGTCGAAGATTAAACATCCATCCATATGTGAAAAGAATAGACACGTTGGCAGCAGAATGGCCAGCAAAAACCAATTACTTATACTTAACTTATAGTGCTTCTGAACATGATATTGACTTTAAAAGAGAAGAAAATCAAAATAATAAGAAGATTATTGTATTAGGTTCGGGAACTTATAGAATTGGTGCTTCAGTGGAGTTTGATTGGGGATCGGTTAATTGCTTATGGGGCATTAAAAAAATGGGCGTGGACCAAGCAATTATGATTAATTACAACCCAGAAACGGTAAGTACGGATTATGATATCTCAGACAAACTTTATTTTGAAGAATTATCTGGTGAAAGAGTTCTTGATATTTGTGAATTAGAAAAAGCTCATGGTGTAGTAGTTTCTGCTGGGGGCCAGATTGCTCAAAATTTGGCTTCAAAATTTTATAAATATTCCGAATTCTTTAGAAAGACTGGTATTAATATATTAGGTACTCATGGAACTCGCATAGATATGGCTGAGGATCGAGCAAAGTTCAGCAGGTTATTAGATCAACTCGGAATAAAGCAACCAAAATGGAAAATGTTAACTAATGTTGAAGAAGCATTATTATTTGCAAAAGAAGTTGGTTATCCTGTTCTAGTCAGACCGTCGTATGTATTAAGTGGAGCAGCAATGCGAGTATCTTATGAAGAAAAAACTTTAAAAGATACATTAGATTTGGCTTCAGAGATTTCTAAAGAATATCCTGTTGTAATAACCAAATTTTTCACTGGAGCGAGAGAAGTAGAATGTGATGGAGTTTGTGATGGGAAAAAAGTTTTCATAGGTGCAATTGTAGAACACATTGAAAATGCTGGGATTCATAGTGGTGATGCAACGATGGTTATTCCTCCACAAACAATCTCTCAAGAAGTCATTTCTCAGATAGAAGATTATTCTAAAAAGATTGCATTAGCATTGAAGATCAGGGGTCCTTTTAACATTCAATATTTGGTTAAGAATGGAAATGTATATGTAATTGAATGCAATTTAAGATCGAGTAGAAGCATGCCTTATGTTTCTAAAACTCGTGGAATCAATTTAATGAGACTTGCAGCAGAAGTAATAATGGGAAATGAAATTCCCGATAAATTAATGAAAGTTCCTTATGGGAAATATTATTCAATAAAAACACCAATGTTTTCTTTCATGAGATTGGATAAAGCAGATCCAATCCTTGGTGTAGAAATGGCAAGCACCGGTGAAGTCGCTTGCATTGATAGTGAATTTTTTGGAGCTCTTATAAAATCTTTAGAAGCTGCTGAGTTGAACATTCCTATTAATGGTGGGAACATTTTAATCAGTGTTGGCGGAGATGAGTTGAAAAAACAAATAATTCCACTGGCAAGAAAATTAAAAGAATTAGGATTTTCCATTTTTGCAACAGAAGACACTAAAAAAGCTTTAATTCAAAATAATATCGATGCAGTGCGGTTATATAAAGTTCATGAATATGGAATGGAGCCAAATATTTTAAATTGTCTTCAAGAAGGAAAGATTGATATGGTAATAAATATTCCATTGCCAACAACTATGGAAGAAAAATTTAAGCAAATAATGGAGGATGAGTATACAATTAGAAGAATGGCTGTTGATTATAACATTCCCGTGATTACGAATTTAGAGTTAGCCAATGCGATTGTAAACGCGATTGAGAAAGTAAGGCATAAAGACTTGGAAATTAAATCATTAAATGAGTATCATGATGATTTAAGTTTTATTTATTGGTGATAAATATATTTTCTTTAAAATGAACTAATTCCTACTTCTTCCATGAGACGAGCTCTATCTTGCTCATTTTTTATAAATATTCCCATGTTGCCTAATCTAACATTTTTTAAACCAATATCTTTTACAACTCTATATGTTTCAATCATTTCATCTAGTGTAGGAGCACGGTAATTTATCAATTTGTATTGAGGAAAAAAAGCAAGGATGTGAAAAGGAATCTCATCATTTAAATTAACAATGAGTCTTGCTATTTTTTTAAATTGATCTAATTCAACGAAATTTGGGATATATACAGTTAATATTTCTAGAACAAAATCTCTTTTCAAGATTTCTTCGGGTGCTTTAAGCACGGTATCATTAGAAGTGCCACATAATTTCTTATAATCTTTTTTATCAAAAGCTTTAACATCTAACCAAAATGAATCTAATCCTGCATCTTGTAAAATATCTAAATTTTTAGTTGTTAGACCATATCCATTGGTTTCAAGCAATACCCACAAATTATTACACTTTTCTTTGATTTTTATGGTAGCTTTAGCATAAAATTCTGCTCTACAAGCAATATCTCCCCCTGCAAAGGCAATAATATTTCTAGCAGGACCAAATCCTTGAGGACTGAGAACTATCTGCTCTTTTGATAATTTTTCTGGACAATAAGGCCCAGGTTTGCCATATAGAACACATAATCCGCAATGCTTGCACCAATCTAAGGCGTAATACATTAACGCTCTTTTTCTTGGTTCTTTAAGAGTGACTATTTTCTCGTATTGTTTGCCATAATTAGCAATTTCTTCAACTGAATACCATTTACCGTTAAAAATTTTAATAAATTCATGTGAATGGCATTTTTGGCAATCATGATTACAACCTGACTGATAAATTGAAAA
>CAZIEC010000019.1:18097-19910 GCA_964538145.1 uncultured archaeon | reverse complement strand
AGCTTAAGCTATAATGAAAGAAATATATAAAATGTAGTTATATTGAACAATTATTAATTAAGATTATAAAATTATAAACATACATATTATTAAAAGCGTAAACGCGTGGTGTCTGAAGGATTTATTATCGAGGATACATCTTAATTCGATTAAAAATCATTGGAACACAATGGAATGTTACTAAAAAGATAAAAGAGTTTAATTTATCTCATTCTGATGAAAAATGGGGCATAAATTATGTTGCACCCATGTATGGAGGCTGGGATTTAATGATTGAAACTTATTTTACATCATTAGAAGATTTAAGAAAAATAATAACTTTTTGCCGTAACGATCCAGATCTGAAACAATGGATAGATAATACAACTACCTTGATTGGAGTAAAACGTGATTTTAATTTAACTTGAGCTATTTTTATATCTTTTTCATAAAAATTCAAAAATTATATGTATGAAATTTTAATTATTTTAAATCAAAAACAAATAACATTTTTGACTTGTTCAGTGGAATATCATTTTTAAAATAATTATTTATTTAATTAAACTTCAAATCACGGATGCATCATGGAATATAGGGTTAGAAAAAAAGGAAGAAAAAAAATCATTCTCATTCTTGTTGTTTTCATTTTGGGTCTACTTTTAGGTATCGGATTTGCTTTCATAGATAATTTTATTAGATCTTTCATATAATAGAAAAAATTAGTTAAAATTATGAGCCATAAATTTACTGTTAAGAAAAAGTTGAGAGGGACTCTAATTTTTATCTTTTTTGTAGGCTTCATTATTGGGAGTTCAATTACAAGTTTTATACTCACTGCTGAAGCAAATGCCATTAAAATTTCTATTGTATATAGCTCGGAAAAAGCTAGTTGGATGTCTATAGCTTACACGAGCTTTCTCGAAAAATGGAATAATGAGAACCCTGATAAAAAAATTATAATTGACATGCATCCTTATGGTTCTTCTGATTCAATTATCAGCATTCTCAATGGTGAAATTTTTCCAACAATTTGGAGTCCTGCTAGCTCAATATGGATTCCTTTTCTGAATACAAAATGGGCAGAATTGAAAGGAGGAGGCTCTCCAATTGTTAATATGGATGATGTAGTAAAAATCATTTATTCTCCCATAGTTATAGCAACTTGGGAAAAATTTAATAAGACATATCACTTGAAAAGCTTATCTGATATAAGAAAGCTTAATTTAAATTCAAGTGTTAACATTAAAATGGCTCATACAGATCCAAGATTGTCAAACTCGGGTTTCATGACTACAATCATGGCACTATCGGCAGCAGCAAAAAAGCCACCAGAGAATTTAACCATGAGTGATTTATTAAATTCCACCAATCAACAATGGTTGCGAGAATTTGAATCAAGTGCGGTAATGTACGGTAAGTCTACAGGCTTTCTTGCAAGATACATGAAAAATGGAGGACCTAGTGCGCTCACGATAGCATTTTTATATGAAAATTTAGTTAGAGATATATCTAATACTGCTGCAGGAGGGAAGGTTATAGCAATTTATCCAAAAGAAGGCACGTTATATAGTGATCATCCATTTTGCATCCTGAATGCGAATTGGATAACTCCGGAACAGCGTGAAGTTGCTGAGGCTTTCTTGAAATTCTTAAACCAACACGATACGGTTGTGTCAGCAATGGAGTATGGATTCAGGCCCATCAATTCATCAATTCCATTAGATCCAAATGTATTTAATTATGAGAATAGTGGGATTTCATATAATCTTACAATTCCAGAATTACAAGTTCCTACTGATGGAAATGTTTTACTAAAAATTCCAGATTTATGGTT
>CAZIEC010000019.1:11072-17997 GCA_964538145.1 uncultured archaeon | reverse complement strand
TTTTTAAACATTCCAAAAATTTATCACGATGTTTTTAATGACGAGCTATTAGGAAATTTGCAATGGCTGAATATATTAAGGGGCCTTGGAACATCATTTTCTATAGCCACCATTGCTGTTATATTTGATCTCTTAATTGCATTTCCAACAGCAATTATTTTAACTAGGTATGAATTCAAAGGAAAAAAAATTCTTGATGCTCTTGTTGATTTGCCAATGGCAGTTCCAACTAGTGCCTTGGGATTTTCTGTATTGTTGTTTTGGGGTATTTTTGGCATAGAACCTGGATATTTTTTAATAATTCTTGGACATATTGTATTTACTTTTCCTTATATTGTTCGCAATATGAAAATAGTTTTGGAAAAAACCGCTGTTTTATATGAAGATGCTGCAAGAACTTTAGGTGCTCCTGGATTTACTGTTTTTAGAACGATAACGTTACCATTGATGAAAGAAGGGATTATTGCTGGGTCGATATTAGCTTTTACAAGAAGTCTAGGTGAAACTGGTGCAACAATCATAATGTCTGGCTTGGTTGAAACAGCTCCAATTTTAATAGTTGGATTTAGGAGACAATTGCAATTGCCTTCTGCTTCTCTCTTAGCTGGAATTTTAATAGCAATTTCAATTACATTATTGTTTTCCATTAAATTTTTCACTCGACGAGTAGGATTTCCTGCTAAAAAGGTTTTTCCAAAGCTAGAGCGATTCTTAAGTCATAAATACCTACGTATTACTCGAGATTCTCTTGCTTTTACATTGTTAATAGTTATTATCATCATTCCATCATTTTTTATAGTTAGCCAAATTGAAGGACAGAAATTGTCTCAAGAATTATTTCTTGCAAATGATTATAAATGGGCATATCTGTATGTTAGCTTAATCAATTCAATTCAAATAGGATTTTTGGCTGTTGTTATTAATTTAATTTTTGGTATCCCCTTTGCTTTTATAATTACAAAAAGAAAATGGGGCAAGATTATTACAATATTGGATACAATTTTGGATGTTCCCATAGCAATTCCATCAGCGGCATTAGGTTTTGCTATTTTCCTTTTCTGGGGTCCGGCTGGTTTGGGTTTGTTTGAACCAGGTTTCTTCATGATTTTATTCGTTCATGTCACCTTCTCTTTTCCTTATATGGTGAGGCCTATAATTGGTGTTTTAGAGAGCTCAAATGTAGGCGTTGAAGAAGCTGCTAGGACTTTAGGTGCTTCAAATCTAACAGTTTTTAGAAAAATCACTTTGCCCAATATAAAACAAGGAATTATTGCCGGATGCATCATGGTGTTTACTAGATCTCTTGGAGAAACTGGAGCTACTATTGTAGTAATGGGAAATGTTCGCACCATTCCGGTATTAATCGTGGATTGGGTAGAAGCAAATAATTTTCCTAGTGCAGTCTTTGCCAGTATTTTAGTTATTATTTTTAGCGCAATATTAATTTTTCTTTTAAGAACAGTTTCTAAGAATGCTCGAAAGAGGTGATTAATGTTCCTACGATCGAATTGAAAAATGTTTCTAAGACATTTGATGAGGGGAAGGTATTAGCTGTAGATAATGTTTCTTTAAAAATTGAAGATGGTGAATATGCTTTTCTTTTAGGTCCCAGTGGTTGTGGTAAAACCACGACTCTTAGAATTATTGCAGGTCTTGAAGAACCAACTGAAGGTAAAGTGTTAATTGATGGAAAAGATGTTAGGGGCATCCCACCTGAAGATAGAGATATGGGATTTGTATTCCAACATTTTGAAATTTTTGAGCATTTGACGGTTTGGGAGAATGTTACTTTTGGACTTGAAATGCGAGGTTATAGTGAAGAATACATAATTCAGCAAGCTGAAAAAGCTCTCAAAATAGTAGGCTTACTTGAAAAAGCTAATGAATACCCTTCAATATTTGGCAATCCTGGCTTGCAAAAATTGGGTATTGCAAGAGCTATAGCTACTGGGGCAAAGATATTAATTATGGATGAACCATTAGGGTCATTAGACCCTAAAGTTTCAAGGGTTTTTAGACATGAACTGAGAAACATCGTTAAAGATTTGAAACTTACTGCCATTCACGTCACTCATAACCAAGAAGAAGCCATGGCAATAGCTGATAAAATAATAATAATGCGAGCTGGAAAAATTCTACAAGTAGGCACGCCTTATGAATTGTATGAAAATCCTAATAGCATATTTGTTGCGAATTTTCTTGGAGAAACAAATTTTTTGCAAGGATTCGTGCTCAAATTGTTTGATGATGAAACAATGAGGGTTTGGATTAGATTAGGTGGCCCTAAATTAAACTGTCGAAATGTGAGGAATAGATTTATCCTTGATGATAATGTTGTCATAGCTTTTCGATTTGAAGATGTATATCTATTTCCCTTGGATTATGATTTTGAAAAAAGTCCTTATGATTGGTCAAAGATGCAATTTTTTAGGGCCATATTAGAATCCTCAAGATTTATAGGAGATACTAAGAGATTTTACCTAATTCTCGACAATGGAGATCGGTGTGTATCAGTCAAGCCAGGAAGTTTCGAGGAAAACTTCAAACTTGGAGAAGAGCTGATTGTTGCTGTCCATCAGGATGATATTCACGTGTTCAAAATGCCTAAGAATTTAATTTATGAATTATCTTTAACCTAAACTAGAAGGTGATGAAGGATTGGTCAATATTAGATTGGAAAACATAACAAAAAAATATGGAAAAACCACAGTGCTCGATAATGTTTCCTTAGAAATCAAGGATAAAGAATATTTAATCATCTTAGGTCCTACTGGAGCTGGTAAAACCACTTTATTAAAAATTATTGCAGGACTAATTAAACCCGATTCTGGAAAAGTATATTTCGATGAGCGCGATGTCACTAAATTATCTCCATCAGAAAGAAATATAGGCTTCATGTTTGAAAATTATGCACTTTTTCCTCATATGAATATATTTGATAATATTGCATATAGTGGAAGGGTTCATGATAGAGATCCAAAAAAAACTGCCACCCTTGTACAACAAGTATTAATGATGACACTTTTAACGGGAAGAAATAATGCTTATCCTGATGAATTGAGTGGCGGAATGAAGCAAAGGGTAGCATTGTGCCGTGCTTTAATGAATTTAGAGCAAACTAAATTATTAATATTAGATGAACCATTGAAAGCCTTGGATGCTGGTTTGAGAATGAGTTTAAGAAGAGAGCTTTTATTAATGGCAAAATCTGAGTATTTACAGTTAACTGTCATTCATGTAACGAATGATGAGAAAGAAGCCATGATGCTGGCTGATAGGATCGCAATAATAAATAAAGGTAAGATTAACCAAGTAGGAACTCCCTATGAAATATATTTTCATCCAGTTAACTTATTTGTCGCTTTTTTCATGAGTGAAATTAATTATTTTGAAGGTAGGTGTATAAAAGACATAAAACCAGAATGGAATATCTTTAAAGAACCTCGCAAGGCAAATCAGTTGTTTTTAAGAATTCATAAGGATTCAATGCCAATGCTAATAGATATAGGTGCAGAGAACAGATTTGCTGCTTATGTAAGAAAAGAACTCCATGAACAAATTAAGCACGGAGATAAAATATTATTAATAGTTAGGGCAAATCACTTCAAAATACGATTAGGAAATCGCTTGAAAGAAAAAAATAATTCTTTCTTAGGGAAAATTTTTAGACGCAAATTTATGGGCGTTTTTTACCGATTTGAGGTTAAGGTTAAAATTAAAGATCAAGAAAAATTAATAATTATTACAATACCTGCAACAAGAGAAATACATAAAACCTTTTTAGAAAATTCAGAAGTTACCGTGTATTTTCCTAAAGAATTAGGCATAATCTTTAAGCACCCGGGTTTAGATAAAATCAACGAAGTATTGAAATTAGAATAACATTATTACTTTTATGGAGAATTTATTTTAAATGAATAATTTATGAAACATAGTGAATAAAAATGAGTTCTTTATATGAATGGTTTAAATCTAGAAACGAAGAAAGTGCCATTAATAAGACACTAATTCACATGAGAAAAGTTCTTGAGTGTGTAGTTGAGTTTGAAAAAGGACTTTCTTTTCTTTTGGAGGAAAAAAACATTGATCTTGCACTAAAGGTTTTTTTTCGCGTGAACGAATTGGAACATCAAGCTGACACGATTAGAAGAGATCTAATGCAGATGCTCTCTAAAGCAGAATTAAGTTCTACTATAAGAGAGAATTTCATGCATCTTGCTAAAAGAATTGATGATATTGCTAATGCTGCAAATGCTAGTGCAAGGATTTTAATTTATCTCAACCATGCAGATTTCTTTAAGTTAGATGCAGAGATAAAAAATAGAATTCTTGAAATGACCAGAGTTTCAGTTGAGTCCGTAAAAAAATTGAATCTTATGGTGGATAAATTAATGCACGCAGAGGAGGTAGAGATACAAAAATTAGGTGAAGATGTTAATTCTTTAGAACATAAATGCGATGAGCTGCATTTTGCCATTAATAGGATGTTAATTGAGAATAATATAGATGTTAATCCATTTAGTGCAATAGAAATATATAACTCAATCTCTTTAATTGAGGTCATTAGCGATAATGCCGAAGACGTGGCAGATTATATCATAATGTTAACGGTAGCTAAGCGAACTTGAATCCAAATTCTTAATTTTGATTCTTTTTATAATTATAATTTGATTACTCTAGTTTTTATGAAGCTCAATATTAAAAAATTAATTTTAAGTGATAATTTAATAATAATTGTTTACATGTAATACTCATTAGGAGTATATTATTAATTGATATTAATTGATACAGGAGATTTGAATGGAAGAGGATTTGCGCTTTAAACTGTGTATATTTGGTGATGGAGGCGTTGGAAAAACATCTATGACTAGAAGATATCTTAAAAGAGTCTTTGAAGAGGATATTAAAATGACTATAGGTACGGATTTAAGTACCAAAGATATTACAATAGAGAATATAAAAGTTACGCTCCAAATCTGGGATTTTGCTGGAGAGGATCGCTATAAAATCTTGTTTCCAAGCTTTGTCAAAAATGCTGACGGTGGGATCTTTATGTTTGATTTAACTCGACGCTTTAGCCTAAATCACGTGGATGATTGGCTCACATTTTTTAAGGATGAAATGGAAAGAACTAAAAAGCAAATTCCCATTCTCATGGTAGGAAGCAAGTTGGATTTAGTTCAAAACAGATCAGTTCAAGCAGAAGAGGCGATAGGGATTGCTAAAGCAAGAAATTTGCAAGGATATTTCGAATGTTCTTCAAAAACGGGTGAGAATGTTGATTTAATTTTTGAAACCATTACAAAACTAATTTTACAGAATAATAAACTCCTATAATCATTTTATGGAGTTTTTTTATAATAATATTTTGATGTGGAAAAAAAAAGAAAAGTATTTTTTTACGTTTTCTGTTCTTCTCTTATTAATAAATGAAATTGTTGAGATACCATATTAAACCTAATAATAATTAAGGTGTTATTGAACAATGTATGATGTAGTCATTTCTGGAGCTGGTCCAGCAGGGTCTAGATGTGCTGAAACTTTGGCAAGGGCTGGATTTAAAGTTGCACTATTAGAAAAAGATTCTAATTGGAGAAAACCGTGTGGAGGTGCTGTAAGTTCTAGCATATTCAAGTATTATCCACAATTAAAGAAACTAGATTTGCTTCCAATAACAGGAATCAAAATGTATTCGGGAGATTATCATAGCATTGAATATTCTTGGAAAGGAATAAAACACTATTCCATAAATGTGGATAGGTTAGAATTTGATAACTTTATAAGAAATCTTGCCATTGATGCTGGCGCTGAACTTTTTGACAAGACATTATCTAATGATTTTATTAGGAAGGAAGGAAAATTTGTTGGAATTATTGCAAGAACTGAAAGTGGGCTCAAGGAATTTCACGGTAGATTACTAATAATTGCAGATGGAATGAGTTCTAAGCTTGCTGTAAAATCTGGACTTAGAGAGAAATGGAAACCTGAAGAATTGGGGTTAGCTAAATGTGCGTTAATGGAAGGTAAAAATAATCTTCCAAAAGATAGCATTCAAGTATTTTTCAGATCCTATAAAGGATATGGGTGGATTTTTCCTTTAAGTGAGGAAAGGTTTAATATTGGATGCGGCACGTTTGCTGAAGATAACTTTAAATATAATTTGCACGTCATTTTTGAGGAATTCATTAAATCTCCCCATATAAAAAAGTATTTTCCAGCAAAAAATTATAAAACATTATGGTCTGGTTCTTATCCGCTCCCTGGAATGGGAGTTAAAGAAAAAAGCTTGTTTTCTGATAACATCATGATTATTGGTGATGCTGCTGGATTTGTATCACCTATAAGTGGTGAAGGAATACATCCAAGCATCGTATCGGGTCAAATATCTGCTGAAACTGCTATAATGGCACTAGAAAATGATGAAATTAATAAACAAATGCTTAAGAAATATAAAACTCACGTCAAAATCAAGAAAATTATTGCTAATTTTAAGATCAAAAGATCAATGGTAGATTTTTTTTATCAGAATGGTGGTAAAAATCTTTCAAAAATGTTTCAAATTGCTGAAGTAGATGATGATTTTCGAGAAAAAGTAATCAACATGTTCTTGTTTAATCAAGCTCCCAGTAAAGAATTCCTGTTAAAAATTCAAGAATAATTTTTTTAATTCTAATCTTAAAAGATTTAAATATTAAAAGAGTGCAATTTTCTATTAATATAATTAATAATTTTTTAATGAAATTTACGAGTTGATTCATTTGAATTTAATCAATATGAAAAAGAAGATATCTATAATAGCTCTTTTAGGGATCATTTTATATGTCGTGTTTATAGGTATCGCGATGATATTTTACGCAGGTGGATCAAAAGACATTCCCTCATCTATCGGATATTCCTTTTGGATGAATACATTTAGTGATTTAGG
>CAZIEC010000019.1:4943-10972 GCA_964538145.1 uncultured archaeon | reverse complement strand
TAATGGATATTGCTTTTGCGATCTTGCTCATCAGAGATGAGAGAGTTTCTAAACTTAATTCTACATTGTTTATTATTTTTGCGCTAATATTCGTTGTTGCCATACTCTTTGGCTTAATTGGGGTTTCCGTGTCAAGAACAATCATGGTCATTGGACAAAAAATCTCAAGAATGGGTATAATGATAAGTTATATTGTTTTAATTTGGACTACTTGGAAATTAGAATAAAAATTGTTATTTTTTTTTATTTTTTTTAAAATAGATATAAAAAATTAGATTTTACAAGTTTTTTTAAATCATAATCGCATTATGTAGCGGTTTCGTTCCCATTCGCTAACTATAATTCGATAAGCATCATATTCTTCTAATTTTGCATAATAAAAGTTTTTAAAAGCAAGTTCTCCTAAGATTTCTTTCATTATTTCTGAATTCTTGAATTCATCGAGAGCTTCTCTTAAACTTCCTGGAAGAGAATTGATTTTTTCCTTCTCCATTTCTTTAGGTGTTAATTTATATACATTTCTATCTGTTGGCTCAACTAATTCAATATCATCAGAGAGGATTCCTGCCAATCCTGTCCCTAGCATTACAGCAAATTGTAAATAAGGATTTCCTGCGGGATCCGGGCATCTAATTTCACACCTTGCAGCACTAGGCTTTCCATGAAATTCTGGCACTCTTATTAGTGGTGATCGATTTCTATATCCCCACGCTATGTATACAGGAGCCTCATAACCCGGTACTAATCTTTTATACGAGTTTGGCCAGCTACTTAAAACAGCACACATTTCTTTAGCATATTTTAATTGTCCTGCAATCCATTTTTTCATTGTTTCTGAAATGTAATTTGGATCTGATTCATCATAAAATACGTTTTTTCCATCTTTCCATAAAGATTGATGTGTATGCATGCCAGAGCCATTTATTCCTTCAAAAGGTTTAGGCATGAAGGTGCCAATTAATCCATGTTGAGCGGCTACTGTTTTAATGATTGTTTTTACTGTAATCGTATTATCTGCTGTTTCAATGGCTTCTCCATACCTGAAATCGACTTCATGCTGCCCAAAAGCTACTTCATGATGAATACATTCGACAGAAATGCCCATCTTATCGCAATAATTCGCAATGGTATATCTAATTCTCTCATTGATATCATAAGGATCATAATCAAAGTATCCTCTCATGTCTGAAGGTTTAAACCCAACTTTTTTATGTTCTTGGTCTAAAATGAAAAATTCCATTTCAGGAGCGCAAAAATAAGTATATCCATGTTTTTTAGCTTTATTTACCATTCTTTGGAGAATAAATCTCGGATCTCCCTCATATCTTTCTCCATCGGGTTTATATATATCGCATATTATGCGTGCTACTCGATCGCTATTTGACCTCCAAGGGAGTAGATGAAAAGTTGTTGGATCAGGGATAGCAACCTTGTCAGATTCTTCAATTGCTCCGTATCCAGTAATGGAACTGCCATCAAAATTTTCTCCAATCTCAAATATGTCTTCAATTCTTTTTGAATTTATTTCAAATGATTTTACAATTCCATGAATGTCAGTGAACTGGAGATAAATGAATTTAATTTCCTTTTCTTTTATTATTTCTATAACCTTATCACATATCTCTTTCCTTTTAGGATCATCTTTTTCAATCATCCAAATTTCCCTTCTTTATTTTTTTATAAATCTGGAAAAAATTTTCATTCATAAATTAAAAATGGATTTTCTTTTCGAATTTCTATATAATTTGATTCTTGTTTAAGAAATTCTTGCTTTTTATCGGCATTTAAAACTTCATGACTATAACCTTTCGTATTAAAAGCACTTAATACGCCATAATTCCAGCAAATTTTTTCTTTTTCATCAATTCTTTGCAATTTTAATGGCGTGCTTAATAATGGATTGCGAAATACGATAGAATTTGTTTGTAAAAAATAAGCACAGTTCCATTTTTCCGTGCTTGTGTCATTTTCAACCATCAATCCACTATATCTTGAGAATTCTTCACAATCGGGACAGATTTTACTGTCATGAGCATATTTTTTTCCGCATATTGGACACTTTAATAACATGTTTTTCACTTCAACATTTAATTTGATAAATATAGATTTTTTTTAATTATGAATATTGATCATACAAATCACCTTAAAAGTTTTGCTAAAAATTATATGAGATTGTTAATAATTATAAATATTTTTTTATATTTTTTTACGACAAAATTAAAAAATCAGAAATGATGAGTTAAATAATTTATTAGTTAATAGTATTTTTTACAAGAACATATTCTAAAAATAAGATATAGTAATAATGAAAATTGGCTTTACTTTTTTGTTAAACCTTGATCTTTAAATTTTTCCCATTCTCCTCAACTAATGCTAAGAATAATTCGCAACCTAATATAAAATAAAGAAAAAATTAAACACTATTTTGATAATAAGTTTCTTGAGGAGGAAATTTAATGTTGAAAAATTCTGCCATTTTTAGAAATGATTTTAAACGTTCTAAAAATGATTGATAATCCCGATTTCCTTTAGTACTCCATCCGATTTCTGCTACAGCAAGAATGCGTGGAAACATTGATGATTCAAGTTTTTCTACATTGGGAACAAATTCTGTCCATAAACAAGCTTCAAGTCCTAAAACATGTTTTGAGAAATCTTTTTCAAGATTATTAGGTATTGGTTCATAGCTATATGTTTTTTGTAAAGGAGTCCGTTTCAATCCATAATCCAAATATACATAATTCATGTCAGACATCACGAAATTTCTTCCATTTTTCAAATGCTTTAAAACAAGGTCTAAATTATCAAACCAAAATTGGCATGTAATATCTTTAATCAAGTTATCATTTAAAACATCATTCCATGTTATCGGAATGCGATTCTTTGATAAAATATGTTCTGAAATTCGATTAATAAAGTAGTGGTACAATTGTTCTTCATTTTCTAACCCTTCCAATTCCATTCTTTTTTGACAATTAGTACAGCTCTTCCACATGTCTTTTGGTACTTCATCACTTCCTATGTGAATGTACTTGCCTGGAAATAGTTTAATGATCTCATTTAATAAATTTTCACAGAATTCGAAAACACTATCTTTTCCCGCACACAATATGTCTTTATGAATTCCAAATTTAGTACTTACCTCAAGAGGCTTGTTAAAACAACCTAATTCAGGATAGGATGCTAGTAAAGCTGTAGTATGTCCTGGTAAGTCTATTTCTGGAACAATGGTAATGAATCTTTCATTCGCATGATCAACTATTTCTTTTATATCATTTTGACTGTAAAAACCTGAATAAATAGGTCCTTTCTTCTTGGTTTTTCTTAAGCTCAGTTTTTCATGAGATCTCTTAGAACCTATTTGAGTTAATTTAGGATATCTTTTTATCTCAACCCTCCAGCCTTGATCGTCTGTTAAATGCCAATGAAATACATTAAATTTAAGTAAACTTAATATGTTTAATAATTTCTTGATTTCTTCTTTTCCAAAAAAGTGTCTTGATTCATCTAGCATGAAACCACGCCATTTAAAACGAGCATAGTCGTTTAATTCAAGTTGGGGTATAAATAATTTTGTTGGAACATGATTTTCAGAGTAATTATCATTGTTAAGAAATAGTAATTGGATCATGGTTTGAATGCCATAGAATATTCCACAATCAGAATGTCCAACGATACTTAATTCATTATCTGAAATATTTATTGAGTAGTAATCAAACTTTTCTTCTTTACCACCATTAATAATGTCAATGATTATTTTATTATAATTTTCTAAAGGTTCTTCTCCTTTAATTTGTAAATTAATTCTAAAGAAAGAGTTCAGTTGATCTTTTAAAATTTGCCCTAACTTTAAGTTTGCACATTTATTAATGATGCAGGAGCTTTGAGAGATTTCGAAAAATCCTTCCTTAATAATGATTTTTTCAGGTTTAGGTATAATATCTATATTGGGTTTTTGATTCATTTAACATCATTAGAGAAAATTTATTTTAAAGAATTGAATCCAAATAATGTTATTAATTCTTCATTATTCTTTATTAATTATTGCTTAAATTACATTCTAATTTAGAATAAATAATTTAACAATTTTTAGAAAAGAAAAAGATATTAGAAAGATTTGAACATATTTATAATAGAAATGATTAAAAAAAACATTTCATAACAGATAATAAATAGTTTAATGGTGAATTTTTATTAAAGAACTCCTTGATGAAATAGATATTGGCATTTTAAAGATTTTAAGCAAAGATGGTAGGAAAACTTACCATTCAATAGCAGAAGAATTGAAAAAATCACCCATAACGATTAAAAAGCACATAGAAACATTAGAAAAAGAAGGTATCATTAAGAATTATGGGATCACCATTGATTTTGAAAAACTAGGTTATCAAATCATTGCATTAATCGAAGTTACCATCTCAAAAGGCAAAATGTTAGAAGTTGAAAAACAAATTGCTAAGAATCCGAATGTTTTTGCCGTATATGATGTAACTGGAACCTACGATGCTCTTGTTTTGGCAAGATTTAAGAATAGATTTGAATTAAGTGGAATGATTAAAGATTTACATGCTTCTCCCTACATCGAAAGAACGAATACTCACTTGATCTTGAATATCATTAAAGAAGAAAATACATTTCTTGATTTAATCTAACCATGAATTGAGTTTTAATCATTCTCAAGGTTGAAGATGCAAAAATCTCTTTATTTAAGGCTTCTAGACCAATCTCTCAAGAATTTCTTTAATTGAAATATTGATTAAATAATTCTTTTAGAACCTAAATTAAGAATTTGATAAAAAAAAATTAAAATAAATTTTGAAAGAATTAATTTTTAGACCAAACTTCTTTATAGAAAATAACTATTGTAATAATTCCTAACCAAATTTCAGCAGTATATATTCCTATCCATTCGATCAGATAACCTGGATAAAACAAATCATATGCTATAACAAAAAAAGCATTAATGCCAGCAGCAACAAGACCAAAGATGCTAATATATTTATAAATTCTTGATCTAAATAACAGCGGAATGTTGATAAGTAGTTCTGCTAGGAAAATATTATAAAAAAGAAGTTCAGAGAAAGTTCCATGCCAAGGTTGAAAGTCAGCAGAAAAAACACCATTCATTATTAATCCAAAACCAACCAAGAAAGTAGCAATTTGACCAAGTACAATAAACACTTTTTGCCAAATTTTTTCCCCATAAAAGATGTAGAGTCCTCCAGCAAATAATATTATGGCAAGTCCTTGAAAAACTTGTCCACAATTATAAAATTGTGCCCCAAGAGCACTATTTAAATCAGTATCTCCAAGATGAGAATGAAAATTAGTGAGAGGTGAAAAATCACCTGTAGGCCATAGTAAAATTGAAGGAATATTAAACCAAAATTCCGTTATCCATACTAGAATTCCGGCAATTACGATAATGGGCCATTTAAATGGATTCTTTTCCATTTTTTACAACTGTTTTAAATTTAATTTTAATTAAATTTTTTTAATGATTAACAATCATTGAAAAATAATTTATTCAAAATATGACTAATGATTATTTAAAACTTACCAATTTGAATAAGTTGCTTTAATTTTTTTTACTTTTATCATAAATTCGTTGAGACCATTTTTTTATAATTGTTAAATTTATTTGTCATCTTAAGATGAAATCATTATCTGATCCAAAATATTCTAAAAAAGAAGAAGATACTTTTAATTCTCTGATATATAAAAAAGGGGTACCAAATACAGAAATTTATTTTTATCTTTCAGAAATCACGATTCCATTTTCAAAATTTTTTTTAAAAAAAAATGACCGAGATATTTACTCAGGTAGTGAAAATATTTCATTTAATAATAGACATCCAATTTTCAAGAAGATCCTTTTAGAGGAATTTTTTCCATAATTACATTTTTCATTAATGATAAAATTATTAAAGTTTTCAAGGAACAAGTTATATGTTTATAAAAAACATGTGGAAATGAAATTATATGAAAATTATTGATTTAAATGAAGAATACTACAATATTTATTTCAT
>CAZIEC010000019.1:0-4843 GCA_964538145.1 uncultured archaeon | reverse complement strand
GTTGCTTGGGGAATATCTTTACCATTTTGGATGAAAGCCTCGTGGTTTAAAAAGCAAGGTTATGTAAAAGTTGATAAGCAAGGTATTTCGGTTCTTTTATGGAAACCTTTTTCTGAGGATGTTATTCCTCCAAAATGGATAAAACCAAGAAAAAAACCCCATAAGTTAAATGATAAACTCTTAAATACTTGCTTCAATAATGGATGGTGTCCTGCCTAAAATTTAGTATATGAAAGGATTAAAAAGGTAGCTCCTGAATTAGGGGATGATGTAATTCTTGAAATTATAGATACAATGAAAAGAGATGTTTTTGAGGAATGGGGGATTGCTGATGGGTTATATATTAATGAGAAAAATATTAGAACAGAATCACCCCCATCTACAGATGATTTAAGAAAAAAATTAGAAAGAAATTAAAAAAACATAAACATTAAAGAATTATTATTTTATTTTTTTATTGCTTAGCAATTACTTCTTTAGCTAATCTTATCATAAAATTAAAGTCTCCTTTAATTGATTAAGCCTAATAAGAATAGTTAATATAATAGATTTGAAGTTTTGATGAATTTATTTTGATTTCATGACAAGAACAAAGGATTCATTTTTGAGAAGAGAATTATCTTATTTTTCTTATTGAAATATTTTTAAAAAAAATTCTTGAATGAATGAAAATATTTTTGAAATGAGGATAAACTTCTTTTTTTTCTAAAAAACATTCAGAGAGATGAATATGATTCTATAATTATTTTACTGAATTGATCTTATAAAAGATTTTTTCATAGAAGTGTTTTTCAAAAAATAATCATTATTAACAATTAAAATTATTTAGGATATAATATATTTTTATCAAATAATCAAAAACGCTTGTTTTTACAATAAAAATTTTTTAAGCATAAACAAAAGATTTAAATAATAGTTTTGGCAAGAATGAAATAATTTTAAGATAAATCCAATATGCTGAAATATATTACAAATACACTTTTATTGTAAAAACATTTTTAAGTAATGTTGAGTATTTATTAAACAATGTTTACGGGATTAATTGCCCACCAAACATTAAAAAAATTTATATGAAAAGTGGTTTAAGATGGTTGTAAAAGTAGTGAAAATGAAATCAGATCAAGTTGTTGTGCAGAAAAATAAAGTGCCACGCACGTATGAACAAATGTGCTTGGATAGACTTAAAGAAATTGGCAGGGCAACTGCAGCCCAATGGGCTTTTGCCATGGGATATACTAATCCGAATGCTTTGAGAAAAGTAATTAGAAGAATTATAACTAAAACCCCGGAGAAAATTAAGATTTACGATAAAAAGATTCCGAAGCTTTATGAAGCATTGTAAAAATGAGGAATTAAAAAAAACCTAATTAAAAATCATTTTATTAACCACATTAATGTATTGAGAAAAAAATTTAAAAATTATAAAAATTAAATAGAGGTTTAAAAAGTGATAAGATGTCCTGAATGTGGTTTTGAATATTCATATGGGAGATTTCCTTGTCATTCTTGTGGAAGTAAAGAGATATTTCAGGGGGATATATTTTATAATTGTCGAAAAAATTATACTTGGAATTGCCTTACATTAGATCTTAAATCAATAAAGAAATATAGTTCTAATAACGATTCTATTGATCATTTATGCACGGATTGGTTAATTTCTAGGAAAGATTATGCCTGGAACTGCAAATCAAACTCTAATATTTCAAAACCACCTATCCATTTAAGTAAAACAAGCGTTAGTTTTATATATGAATGAGAAAAGTGGAAAAAATGTTTAATATTCTCATCATTATTGCCAAAATCCCGAC
Organism: uncultured archaeon; assembly: GCA_964538145.1. Taxonomy (GTDB): domain Archaea; phylum Asgardarchaeota; class Lokiarchaeia; order Sigyniarchaeales; family SOKP01; genus SOKP01. Next base: position 3,035 of record CAZIEC010000019.1, on the reverse strand, counting down.
GATCTCCTTGACAAACGCTATCTCCATCAAAAAAGCAAAAAATTGGGCTCTTGCCTTTTTCAAAGGGGTCATTAAACAATTTGAGAAGGCAAGGCCCTTTATATCAAAAAATATATGGCATATTGAATTAAATTTTAGCAAAATAATCTTGATTAGAATGAAATCCTATTCAGTATATTAATTGTTGTTTATTTAATCTTTAAGCTTACTTTTAAATTCGTTAAAAATTAGATTTAATAGCTTTTAAAATCAACTTGAAATTTATTTAAGAAAGGTTTGCAATTATAATGAATTGGAAAAATTACACATCTTTACCGGCTCCATTTAAAGATCATAGAGTATTTGCTGGTTGTGGTATTTCAGGTTATATTAATGTTGATGGAACTAGAGATGATGGAAGAAAAATAATAGAGATGTTAACCATCTTGAGCGAGAGAGAGAATGGGCTCGGAGCTGGATTTGCGGGATATGGCATTTATCCACAATATAAAGAATATTATGCTTTACATTTCCTTTTTGAAAGAGAGGAGAATAAGCAAAATGTATTAGATTATTTGGAAAAAAATGGAAATATTATTCGTTCAGAATCAATTCCTACGAGATCTCCTCCAACAGTAGAAGATCCTCCAATTACTTGGCGTGTTTTCTATGATCCTGAATCAAGCAAAATTATTTCTCCTGATGAAAAAATTGTCAGAATTGTAATGAAGATTAATGAGTGTTTTCAAGGAGCATTTGTAATGTCTTCCGGAAAGAATATGGGTGTATTTAAAGGGAATGGTTGGTCACATGAAATAGCAGAATTTTATAAAATTGAAAGTTATAAAGCTTTTATGTGGTTAGCTCATTCAAGATTTCCTACGAATACACCAGGTTGGTGGGGTGGAGCTCATCCATTCAATTTATTAAATTGTTCAGTTGTTCATAATGGTGAAATAACCTCTTATGGTACAAATAAGAGATATTTAGATTCATTCAATTATAAATGTTCTTTATTTACGGATACAGAAGTGATTGCGTATCTTATAGATTTATTATGCAGAAAACATGGACTTCCAATTCACATTGCCTTGATAGCATTATCGCCACCGTTATTTAGCGAAATTGAAAAATTAAATGAAAAATATAAGTTAATTTTAAAAAGCATTCGTGCAACATATCGCTCCGCAATGCTAAATGGGCCTTTTTCAATCATTATTGGTTATTGTGAGCCAAAACCAATGCTCATAGGTCTTTCTGATAGGAAAAAGTTAAGACCGCTAGTAGCTGGAATCTCTGAGAATGAAAATACCATTTATATTAGTAGTGAAGAAGCTTCTTTCAAGAGATTAACACTTGCTAGTAATAATATTAATTTTAGTAAGGTTTGGCATCCAAGAAGTGGAACTGCTATAATTGCCACGCTTAAAGATGGATTAGTCCAAGAAGGACGAGAACAATCATTTGAAAATATTAAATTAATTGAAATGGAGGTGTAATTCTGGCTTTAGTACATGAAATTCCGTCTTATTATCATATAAAAATTGATAGAGAAACCTGCTTGACGTGTGCTAATTGCGTTAATCAATGTTCCTATGGTGCTTTGTCATTTAATAAGAAGGAAATTATTACAGATGATTCAAAATGCGTGGCTTGTCAAAGATGTATTATAATGTGCCCTACTAAATCAATTAAAGTAGTAAAAAATGAAATCTTTCTACCACCACATGGACATTATGATAGAAGAATTCGAAACATAATATGGGCTCAATCTGGATATGGGGGTGTATTATTAAGTGCTACTGGGAATGACAGAAATATAAGAACGATTTTTGATGATTTATTGCTCGATGCTTGTCAGATTACTAATCCTCCAATAGACCCATTGAGAGAAACCATAGAAACAAGAGTTTTTTTCGGAAGAAAGCCAATAAAATTAGAATTTACTCAAGAAAGTGATGATATAAATGAAGTTTGCTTGAAAACAAAATTTTCTCCCAATTTTGAAATAGATATGCCTATAATGATTGGACACATGAGCTTGGGGTCAATTAGCTATAATGCTTGCTTGGCAATATATAAAGCAGCTAAAGAATTGAATATTTTAGCTGGTTCTGGAGAGGGAGGTTTGCATCCAGATTTTTATGAATACAGTTCAAACATCATTACTGAAATTGCCTCGGGAAGGTTTGGGGTAGATATTAATTATTTAAGAAAAGCTGTAGGATTAGAAATTAAGATAGGTCAAGGCGCTAAGCCGGGCCATGGCGGACACTTGCCTGGAGAGAAAGTAAGTGCTTTAATTTCCCAAACTAGAATGATTCCAATAGGTTCAGATGCCCTAAGTCCATATCCCCATCATGACATATATTCAATTGAAGACCTGGCCCAATTAATCGCTGCTTTAAAAGAAGCCACGCGCTATAAGGTTCCCGTTGGAGTAAAAGTTGCTGCAGTTCATAACATTGCTCCTATTGTAGTTGGGGCTGTTAGAGGAGGAGCAGATTTTGTTACAATTGATGGTTTTAGAGGTGGTACTGGAGCAGCTCCTAGAATTATAAGGGATCATGCTGGGATTCCAATTGAATTAGCTGTCGCAGTTGTTGATGAGAGATTAAGGCAAGAAGGGTTAAGAGAAGAAATCACTCTCATAGCAGGAGGATCGATCCGATATTCTGCAGATTTAATAAAAATAATTGCTCTAGGAGCAGATATGGCGATGTGCGCAATGCCAGTTTTAATTGCAATGGGCTGCCGCGTTTGCCAACAATGTTTTAGGGGTTTATGTGCTTGGGGAATTGCTACACAAAAAAAACATTTAGTTCAACGTCTTGATATAGAGGTTGCTAAGAAAAGAATAATAAATTTATTTAAATCCTGGAATGAGGAATTAAAAGAAGTTTTAGGAGCGATGGGAATAGATTCGATTGAATCACTTCGTTCCAATAGGGATCGGTTAAGGTATATAGGTCCTAATCCTAAGATAGCAAAAATATTAGATGTAAAACATGCAGGTGAATGAAAGTGTTAATTAACAAGTTAAAAAAGGAAGATGA
>CAZIEC010000018.1:7923-26359 GCA_964538145.1 uncultured archaeon | reverse complement strand
TCCAAAATTAAAAGTAAATGTTTGAAATTAAATTAATTTATAAAAAATAGTTTAAATAAAAAACTAATCGTGCTAAAAATTTAAAATGTTTAAATTCATAATACTTTTAAAGATACATTTTATTAACTCAATATTAGAGGATCATGTCCAATCAGAAGAAATATCTTTTCAAAGTTGTTGTAGTAGGTGACGGTGGTATTGGTAAAAGCACCATGATTCAATATTTAAAGACTGGAAGATATATCCCAATGAGAATAACAATTGGAACTGATCTATTTACTCATTCTTACGTTTTTAATGACATTCACGTGAAATTACAAATTTGGGATTTTGCAGGAGAAAGTCGTTTCAGATTCTTTCTCCCCAATTATGCTCGCGGTGCCCATGGTTGCTTGCTTTGTTATGACATAACTAGATATACTAGTTTCGAAAACTTGATGGAATGGTATAATATTGTAAAAAATAGTGCCCCTAATGTTGAGTTTATATTAGTTGGTGAGAAATACGATTTAGCTGTTTTAAAAAGAACAGTAAAAAAAAAGATGGGTCAAGAATTTGCTAAAAAAATGAAAATTCCTTATTTTTTTGAAACTTCAAGCGTAACTGGTTATAATAATAACTTGATTTTTGAAACTATGGCCAAATTATTGCTTGAAAAAAGGGAAGAAATTGTCCAAGAAAATTAAATAATCTAAAAGGAAAAAAAAGGAAAAAAATATCAAATAAGAATTTATTGAAGTAAATCCTTTAACTGCTCAACTGTTAATTTCAAATACTTTGCTTCAATTTTATCCTTACCAATTAAGGTGAGGAAATTCTTCTTGCGTTTTTTATCAACGAATTCTTTCATCTTTGTTAAATCAGGATGATTGTTAGTAACTTCTAAATACTTTTTATTGATAGCATGATCTACTACTTTTTGCCCCACATCAGTTCTAATTATTAGAAAAGCCTCATCCTTTGAAGGAGCACCCCAAGGACTATAAGAGATATCAGAAAATTCTCCTGAAAAATCAAGACAATACTTACATCCGGCCATTCCTCCAGAAGAACACGCATATGCGATTTTTAAGGAAGTCCTTTCAGCTCCAGTATTAAATTCAGAAACCAAAATTTTTGCTAAACCTTGAAGATGACAAGGATTAGCAATAATGCCGATATCTCTTTTCCTATCTAAATAAGCTTTTCCAATACCAGTGATTAAGGGTCCAGCATTATCCATGGTCTTTTTTGGAATGTATTTTTTTGCCTCTTTAGCGTCATCTACGATCACTGGAAATGCAACTGGAGGTTTTTTACTTTTTGGTTCACTTAAAACGAAATGCTTGACTACTCCTGATTCAAAAGCAGCAACGACAAGATTATAAAGAATATCTTCTCTATTTTTAGCTTTTACTTGAATGATATCTTTATAAACACCAATTCCTAAATCTTGTCTTGTTGTCCCAAAAAGTTTTTCTTCAATTTCACTAATGGGAAAAAATGTACGTGGACAAGAGTTATAACATAATCCAACCGTTTCAGCACATTCATCAACAACATAAGCTTCTCCAGTTTCTTGATGAAAATCCATGTGAGGACAAAAAGCATTGCAAGATCCACAATGGATGCATAGTCCAGCATAAATTACTTCATTTTCGAGATCTTGGCTAGATTTTTCAATCTTCATTGATTACAACCATTTATTTATATTCATCGTTAAAATATTATGAATAGTAAAATGGAACAATGAATTTAAATTTAGTTTGAAATTTCACACTATCAATATGAATTTAATTATTATCAATTTAAATGAAATTTTAGAATTATTACTAAAAAAATTTAAAAAATCTTAAAGATCTTGATAATTAATTAAAAAATAATCAAAATAAGGCATATTTGTACGACTACATCTATTACTTTCCTAATTAGAAAAATTTTAGAAGAGCATGATTAAATTAAAAAATTATGGATCTTTATTTTTTAGAAAACGAGAACATGTATCATCCGTTTTCTTAACCACATGATTTCTATCCTTCCAAGCAATCCAAGTATTACCGGATTTCTCAAAATGGAATCCTACATATTCATCCTTAATGCGAGTAAGAGTTTTTTTAATGAAACTCCAAGAAAAACCAGTTTTATCAACAATTTCTGCTATTGCAATTGGATGATTTACATCTAATTTGTTATTAAAGAAATCTAAAACTTTCTCAAATCCAGTTTTAGGAGCTGAATTTTTATTGATCATCAAATATCTTCAATTGCAATTTTCTTATAAATTTGCTTATTTTATAATAGAAAAAAATCAATAATAACCTAATGATGATTATCAGAATGAGTAAGCTTATTTTTTCATTTGCAAGAATTTCCCAGTTCTCATTAACTCGCATGGTAGAATATATGTTAAATTAGATTGCTTAGAAAATTGTTCTAATAATTTTGTCCATTTCTCATAATTTCTTTTTCCAGCAGAAAAAGGTCCGGGCATATCCATTCCAGCTAGCATCGTATCATCTATGACTTTATAATTTTTCACAACTCCTTCGCCTAACAATCGACAACCCTCATTTAATTGAATGGCATAATACAAATTAATGTCAAAAAGGTTTGCTCTTTCTTCAGTCTTTCTAATAGGCTTTCCTTCAACCCATTTATACAAACCTTCTCCAGTTTTTTTACCTAATTTTCCTTCGTTTACTAGCTTAGTTAAGACCTTCCCAGGTCGAAATTCTTCAGAAACTGTTTTATTAAAATAATTTAGAGCATTACAAACTACATCCAAACCTAAATAGTCCCATTTTGCATAAGGCCCTAATTCTGGAGATTTAGCAACATCATTATCAATTTTTTCAATTTCAATTCCGTTTTCACTTGCGTGATCAAGTAACCAACTAAGATACAGGGATGTAGCAATGGTTAATCGGTTTACAATAAAGCCCGGTGTTTCTTTCTCTATTCTAGCTACATATCTTTTCCCCTTTAAAGAAGGAAACCTCTTAGCAACTTTAATGGAAGTTTCAAAAACTTCATCTGAAGTTTTCTTGCCTTTAATGACTTCAATTAGTCTGAGAACAACAACAGGAATGAAAAAGTGCATTCCTACGACTTTATCTTCTTTACCCGAAGAAGAAGCTATTTCTGAAATGCTCATTGTTGATGTATTGCTTGCTAAAATCGTACTTTTAGGAGTCAATTCACCTAATTTTTTAAAAAGAGCTTGTTTTAATTCCATTTTTTCAGGAATGGCTTCAATTACGAGTTCTGCTCTTGAAACTACTTTAGAAAGCTCTAAGGTGGCTTTAAGTTTTTTCATTAAATCTTCAGTCGTGATGCCATTATTTAGCTTTCCCTTCTTTTCAAGTTTTAATAAATTATTTCTTATTATATTAATTGCAGAATTAAGAGTTTCCTTATTAATGTCATTCAAGTAGACTTTCTCAAAGCCTGCCATTAATGCCACTTGAGCAATTTCCTTTCCCATTGTGCCAGCCCCAACAACAGCTATGGAATTAATATCGTTTTCATTTACCATTATTGTTCACTTTTAATTTGGTTTATCATACATCTACTTGAAAGAAATTAAAATTTTTCTATTCTAACTATAAATTATCTCATGGGAATATTATTAATAATAAAAACCAAGAAATAAACATCGTTGCAATCCCTAGAAAAATAGAAATTGGTAATCCGGGTAATATTTTATTTTTTTTTAAGCCAATGATTGTTAATCTTATTCCAATTAATATTGCAATTAAGGTAAATATTACTACAATTATGCTATTGCTTTGGATCAATGCACAAGAAGTTAACATGCTGTAAAATATGAGATCCCCAATTCCAATCTCGATTTTTGAAGTGTCATAAACTAATACGGGTTTTTCTATCACTTCATCATTTAAACTTGCTTGTTGATGGTATTTAAGACTTGGTTGGTAAAAATACATTATATCAACAAATTTTTTGGAAGGATTAGCGTGAACAAAATTTTGATCCTTATCTGGCTTAGAAGCTATCTCAATCATTTCTCGAATTGGTCCACGCCGTGATAAGACTGCGAACATATCCCATATGGATAAACCAATTAATATAGCGATGGTAGTCCATAATGGCATGAAAATTGCAAGGGAGGCACTCATTAAGAGACTGGTATATAATACAATTAAATTCTTTAAATTAATTGATTTTGACGTGAAATATTTATATAGAAGGATAACCGAAAAAATTCCAGTAAGAATTGGTAGGATCATGTTTGTAATTAAATAATAACTATTTACAAGTTCTGGAGTTTCAGGAAATTGAATAAAGATCAAATATATTATGGTAGATCCAAAAAAATAAGTCATGAAAAAACTTATGAACCCGATTGTAAAACCAAAAAAATATTTAAGTATATCAATGCCTTTTCTTTTAACAAAAAAAATAATCAAGAATGCAGAAATTGCTGCAGTAAAAGTAAATAATATACCATTTAGAATTCCTCCAATGACGCCTAAATCGGCTTCAGAAAAGTAACCACCTTCCATTTGGATTCCAGCTCCAAAATATGTTATATAAGCTAAAAATCCAGAAAAAATTACGACAATAATGATTGGTATGGGGAAAAATTTTGTAGGAATCCTAAAAGTAGGTAAAAAATGGGGTACAAAATCCTTTTCTACTAATTTTATGTTATTCTCTCTTGATTTTCGTTTATTCACGGACATTACTAGAGAATAAAATAACCATAATATAAATTTTTTCAGAATGAATAATTAAAAGCTAACATTTGGGAGTTGGTGTATGAATTCCTTAATTAATTCTATTCTATATTTTCTTTCTTTCCTATAATATCGTAAGGGATACAACTCGTCAATTGTAAATTTGTATAATTCTATCCATGTCTTAGCAACTTCACTAATTTTGTATTTTTGAGCGATTTTTTTCGCATTTTTACCAAATTCTTCTCTTAAATCATCATCTTTTAATAATTTCACGACATAATCTTTAAACTGATCAAGATTATTTGCTAGATATCCTGTCTTTCCATGTCTGATAATGTTTCGAATGCCGCAAGCATTTGCTCCTACATTTGGAGTTCCTTGAGCCATGGCTTCAATTAAAACCAAACCCTCTGCTTCGACCCATGACCATAAACAAGATACATCAGCAATATTATATAACTTTAGTAAATCCGTGAATGGAACTCGCCCAGCATATGTTACAATATTACGATAATTCTTCTTTTTTATGATCCGCTTAACATGATCCGTCGAAGGCCCATCACTTCCGACTAATACTAAATGTGAATCAGGTACTAACTTATTGATTTTTTTAAATGCTTTAATTATGCTTATAGGATGCTTTTCTGGAGATAATCTCGAAGCGTATAGTAAAATCTTTTTTCCTTCTAAATTGTATTTTTCTCTAATTCCATTTTCTTTTAATTCAGTAAAATAAATGTCATGAATTCCATTAGTCATGCATACAATTGGTTCTTTAAATCGATAATTAAGCAACAAATCTTTCTTGGATTTTGTTGCCACGTGAACAAAATCATATTTGTCTAAAATATGCCTTTCATACCGCCATATTAAATCGGATTTAGTTAATAATTTACCAAAAATAGGTACATATTGTGCTGTATAATAATGCATTGGGCTATTATGAGTTCCAATCATGGGAATGCCTAAATATTTGCTCCAATTAATTGCCATTGAGCCAATGGTGGCATGAGTGTGAATGTGTGAAATGTCCAAGTAGTCATGCTGGCATAAAAATATTTTATGGATGGGAGCGCTTAATACAAAACCAGTTTTCTCACTAACTGTTACGCCTCCAATATCATGAAAATGCAATGTTTTTGGCTTTTCATAACCATCTAATATGCGAGGTGCAAAAACATGCACGTGATGCCCAAGTTTTGCTATTGCTTCCGATAGAAATCGAACTGCATGAGCTGTACCATTAATCTGGCTATACATACAAGAAAAAAAGCCAATATTTAACACTTGTTTAGCCATGGCTTAAACGCGAAATAATTAATTAGAATTATATATTCTTAAATGAATTTTTATTTTATAAACTGTTTGTTTTATTAAAATCTCTTTCATTTTTTAATAAGAACCCACTTAAATTGTTGAAATTTAATTTCATTTCTTTTTTTTTCATTATCCTATTCATTAAACCCGCATAATTTTTACTCAATTGATGAAAATTTTTTTTTCAAATTAACTTTAAATTTTGATGTGTGAATTTCTTTTAAAAATTTGGACATTTCTCAAATTGAGAATCAAGATTTAGTGGAATAAGAGTAAAAAAATGATCTTTTTAGATATTTTTTGTCTTAACAATTATTCTAAAACAATATCATTAAATATTAAGGATAAAAAAAAATCAAGAATACATGATTAAATTATTAATTATTTAGGGCAGGCAAATCACCATCCTTGTAATTTATTAAAAAACATAATATTTTTTTTCTTTCTAACCTTATTTTTACTATGGACCCACAAGAAGAACAAAGAATAGTAGAGGACATTATTAAGAAAAGAAGATTGCCATACTCACTTGAATTATTGAAAGTTGAAGGCAATAAATATCATGTCAGGAATAATTTTGGTTCTGAAATAGTTTATATAAAAAAAGACGACAACTATTTTTTGGAAGAGGAGCTTTAATTTTTTTTAATTGATATTAAATATTTTAATTAACAGATAGATTTTAAAAATTATTTAATCATTGGAAGAATTTTATTATTTTTATTATCAGAATGAATCATATTTCTTGATTCATCCGTGAAATAGCTTTCTATATTAATTAGATAATAATTGATTGCTATTTCTGATTAATTTAATCGAAAATTCGTAAAAATTGATGAAATATTTATATTTTTTTAAACATAAAATTAAAAGATAGAAACTTTTTATTTAAATATATAAAGTATTTTTTTTCATAAAAGCCGGTTTGATACATGAGAAGAAGGATAAATATCGATCATATTGATAACATGTCCGAAGAATTTAGAGCTGTTGTAGATGATACGACATCTCTTACTATTTACAGAGAAAAAATGAGGACAATCTGTATAATCAAGAAGAATCTTGCTAAAGATTATGATATTGAAGTTGATGCCTCAGAAGCACCAGTATTAAATAAGTATCTAAAGAATCCAAAACCGTATGAAATCTCAATGGCAGATGTGAAAATTCTAGATGAACAAGTCTTCCCCATAAATGAGATTGTGAAAGAGTTATTTGGAGAAGAAAAAGACTTGAAATTGGAGACAATAAAGTTAGCAGTAGGATCAAACAACAAGGATTATGTAACAATAAGAGAAAAGGATTTGAAAAAATTTGATGTGAAGCCAACATTAAGCGGTTTAAAAGAGTTCATAACAGAAAATAGAGATAGCATTTTAGGATTTTTAGACTGTGAGTATGTGAGCGAAGAAGGTAATGTTATATATTTAAGTTGTGGTAAAAGAGACCTCACCGATAATATTTACATGCTAGACTTAAAGATTCTCTCTTCAATGCAACAGAGAGGATTTTTCCTCCAACAAGAACATAAATATTATGGACTGCAGTTTTTCATCACAATTGAAGCAAAAAAAATTGATGATGATAAATTGTTAAGGTTTTTACAAGAGCTTAACATAAATTGGGAAATAATTTTCTTTAGACGTAGATTAGCGATTCACGATTGGTTGGAAGTAGAATGTGAAAGAGATACGGAGAACCTCAAACAATACTTAAGAGCTAAATATGATAACTTGAACTATTTTGATGTAAATAATATTATCAGATTATTAATTAAAAATCAATTACCATTCACTGTAGCTGATAAGATGGCTTCACTATTGAGTCGGATGAAGAGAGAAAGGTCCTTTCAAATGGTAGAAAAAAAGTATGATAGCATCCATGATTCTACAGATTATTATTATTCTTCTGTCGATAAACGAAATAATTACTCTAATAGATATGGTGAAAGAAATCAATCAATCGATGAATATTCCATTACATTAAATAAAGCTGAAATAGTTGCTGCTGCAAAAGTTGCTTGCGCATATTTAGGATTAAAAACGGATATTAAATTTGATAGAGATATATCCACGGCGGATATATTGAAATACCAAGAAGAATTAGCTAACTTTTAAATAACTTAAACTTATTTTAATGAATTTTTTACCCCCGATACAAAGAAAAATAAAAAATTGAGAGATTTTTTATTATCTCCTTTAAGATAAACCATATGACTTTTTCAATAGTTCATGGTTAACTTCTCCTACAGTAATACTATGACCAGATTTCACATTCGTAACTGTATATTTTGCTGGTGCGAATAATCCAGGATCGATCTTATAAAAATCATAATTTGCTTCCTTGAACGTTTCTAAGAATGGTTTTCCATAACTTGGAGATGTGTTTGCTGGAGCTTTTTTCAATAATTCAAATATTTCTGGTTCTTTTTCCTTTTCTACTTCAATATTATAGAAAGTCAAACCAGCTGCACTTATTGAATCATTTGTTCTACCCATGGCTCCTAAATCATCCTTGGCAATAGGAGCAATTGTGGTTGTTCCAAAACCATCTTTAATAACTTCTAAGGGAAAATGAATTTCGTGTAATTTATGAATTCCTGTTTCTACAATTCTAGCAGCTACTTGGATTGAACCTGTTAAACAAGCAGTTGGAGCATAAATAGCATAAGTCTCTTTCGTGTCAACATTGCATTTTTTCGCAACAATTTCCATGACTTCCTCATTAGGCATTTTTGATGTTTCAAATACTATGACAGCACAATTAGAATCATCGGTGTAATTTATTTCTTCGAATAGTTTTTCAGTTTTTGCTTTTGCTCTAGCCGGCCCAGATCCAAGAGATTGAAAAACCGTTTTCTTTTTTATTTCACCATTTTTCTCAACTTCTTTTTTTAATTTTACATTCCATCCCGCTAATTGAGAAGCCATGCAAGCAATGATTGGCTCCGAAGTATAGACATTAACACTAGGAATGTAATGACCATCAAGATTATAATAAGTAAATTCAACATTTCCTAACCCACCCATACAAATTTCTCCGACTAACTTACCACCTTCCCAAGTTGCTCTAGTCATATCCATAACTTTTGCGCCATTATCAAGTTCATGGACTTCTGCATTGTATAGCTCTTTATTATCAATTATTTTTTCTACTAATTTTAAAGCAAGTTGGTTAATTTTTACATGATGCATTCTAATCCCATTTTCTGAATTTTTAATTGAGTATTTATTATTTTTTTCTTATTCTTATATTATAAATAAAGTTTTTATAAAAAGTTTATACAAATGGATATTAAAGATAATCGACTTAATGAATTGCAACTTGCCCTACAAGAAGCGAAAGAATTTTCTTTGAAAAGATTAGAAGATTTAAATTCCATTATCGACATTTACACGCATCTAGATGCTGATGGACTAGTTTCTGGGGCAATCTTAGGTAAATTATTCTATAGAGAAAAAATTCCTTTTAGAATAAGGGTTTTAAGGCAATTGGAAAAAGAAGAAATCGAGAAAATAATTGCTCATTTCACAGAATATAAAAATTTTACCGTTTTTTCTGATTTTGGAAGTGGACAATATTTAGAGCTTGAAGATAAGTTTAATAAGGTAAATGGAAATGATTGTTTCTTGATTATAGACCATCATTTGCCCCAGGGGATAGAGAATAAGGAAAATATAAGTAAAATCGAAGAAATTAAAAAAAGTACATCTCCGTGGCATGTAAATCCTTACTTTTTTTCTATAGATGGTAGTATTGAAATCTCAGCAGCAGGGATGTGCTATCTTTTTGCAAAATGCTTTAATGAAAAAAACATTGACCTTTCTGGAATAGCATTAGTCGGAGCAATAGGAGACATTCAGAATCGTGGAAAATTTAACACTTTTTTAGGAATAAATAAAGTAATCTTGGAAGATGCTATTAAGGCAAACTTGATTGAAGTAATAAATGATCTTAATTTTTCTTCCATTAAACCTTTAAATGAAGCAATTGCCTATGCCTCTAGTATTAATTTGCCGGGATTATCTGGTAATGCCAGCACAACTCTAAAATTTTTAAAGAGATCTGGAGTTTTAATGGAAAAACCAGATGGGACAATTAAAACTTTAAATGATCTTACGCAAGAAGAGAAACAAAAAATTTCATCGCTAATCGTTGAGTATTGTACATTAAAATTAAATGTTAACCCTAAAAATATTATGGACAATTTGATAATAAATCGTTTCATCCTCAAAAATGAGGAGGAAGGTACTGAACTAAGCGATTTAAATGAATTTTCAAACATATTAAATGCTTGTGGTCGTAGCAATAATGGTGCATTGGGAATTGCTATTGCGATGGGAGATAGAAAATTTGCGTTTGAAAAAGCAAGAGAACAATTAAAGGAATATAAAAAACTCATTCTCAAGGCACTATCTTGGATTCAAGAAAATAATAAGATCCAGCAAGGAGAAAATATTCAATATTTTTTTGGAGAGGATATCATTCCGGAGTCCATAATTGGGACTATAGCATCGATGTTATCATTTGAAAAAAATAGCATTATAGATAAAGAAAAGCCTATTATCGGTTTAGCACGCAGACAAGATGAAAATGTTTATAAAATTTCTGCAAGAGCTTCTAATGATTTAGTCAAAAAGGGAGTTAATTTATCAGAAGCCATACGCTCTGCTTTAAAAGAATCTGGGATTGAAGCTTTAGGAGGAGGTCATCCCCCAGCAGCAGGCACTAAAATTCCCATAAATTCTGTTGAAACTTTTTTAAAAAACCTAGATGAAATAATAAAAAATCAACTCAATAAAAATGAATCCATCTGATTTTATATGGTATAAGTTTCTCCTATTTCTGGAGCTACTGAATTGAAATCTTTTTTTGAGAGTTCTCTCGCCAAAGCCGTGACTGCTTTATTTTCACCATGAATGCAAAAGGCATATTTCTCATTTTCATTAAAACTAAGATTATCAATATATTCATGTAAAAGTTCATTATCAACATGGCTTGAAAAATCAAAATATTTAATATCACAGCTCGCTTTCTTTTGGATTTTAAAGGCATTATCATTCCATTTATTATTTTCTTCATACTTAAAAATTCCCTCATCAAGCAAAGTTTTGCCAGGATTTCCCTCTACTTGATAACCAACAAAATAAACTGCGGATGCTGGATCATCAACAAAGTGTTTTACATAATTAATCGCAGCACCACCTCTAAGCATTCCTGAAGGTGATATTATCACATTTCCATTATGTTTCACGAGTTTTTTTCTTTCATTGTTTCTTACAAACTTAACATCATTCAATGCATGCTTGAAGAATTTATAGTTTCTCAGTTCCATTGGATAATTTTTATAAATTAATGAAATTTTTCTTGCTAACCCATCCAAGAATATTGGCCCAGTATATTGCATTTTTTTCAATATAAGAAAAATTTCTTGAGATCTTGCCACGCTAAAAGCTGGAATGAGTACATTACCTTCATTTTCAGTGATATTCATGACTGAATCAACAAATTCACTCTCTAATTGTTCTCTTTTTGGATGTTTAGTAAGAGCATACGTAGATTCGGTTATTATAACATCCAATTTAGAATTATTCATCATGTTTGCTGGAGGAATTAAATTAGTGTCTTGAGTATTAATATCACCAGTATATAAAATCTTTTTATCATCTATTTTAATTAAGATCGACAAGCTTCCAGGCACGTGACCGGCATTAAGAGTTGTTATTGTTATGTCATCTGTTATCTTGTATGATTTATCATATTCTACTAATATTGAACTACTTCTCATTTTATCTAACTCTCTAAAGCCAAACATGTAAGGTTGTTTTGAAATTTTTAACATGTCTTTCAACAATATTTCAGATACTTGAAGTGTAAGGGGGTTTGTATACAATGGGCAATTCAATTCCTTGAACAAGTAAGGCAAACCACCAGAATGATCGATATGACAATGAGTTAAAATTACTGCTTTCAGGTCATGAAATCCATCGGTTAATGGGAGTCTGTCTTCCTTATTAAACCTTATACCATAATCAAGCAGTATTTTATTTCCTTTACTGGATTCTAAAAGTATAGCAGAGCGACCAACTTCTCTGCAAGCTCCCAAGAACGAAATTTTTACCATTAAATATTATTCACTTATTTTTTAAAATATCATAAAACTTTTTATCTAGAGTAAACATTCAAAAAATATCAATCTTTTCAATAAAACTTTAAAATAGAGAAGAAAAATGAAGTATAAAGATAAAGCAGAAATCGGGATAATTGGAGGCACGGGTGCAGATCTAGAACTAGATAATGCTGAGGAAGTAAAAGTTTATACTCCGTATGGAAGGCCATCAGATTTCATACAAGTTGGAGAGTTTAAAGGAAAGAAAGTAGCATTTTTACCCAGACATGGTCGTGGTCATGTAATACCACCTCACATGCTTAATTTTAGAGCAAATATTTGGGCCATGAAAGAGCTAGGAGTCTCATGTATAATTTCTCCTTGTGCGGTTGGTTCTTTGAAAAAAGAACATGAAAAAAGAAAATTCATTCTTGTAGATCAATACATTGATCGTACAAAAAAAAGATTAGACACCTTTTATGAAGGAGGGCAAGTTTGCCATATAAGTCAAGCAGATCCATTTTGTGATTACTTAAATGGTATCTTTTACGAGGCTGGTAAGGAATTAGGGTTAAATATTCAAAATGGTGGAACTTATGTTTGCATTGAAGGACCTAGATTCTCTACAAGAGCTGAATCAAAGATGTTTCGAATGTGGGGTGGTGATATTATTGGAATGACGGTTTATCCGGAAGTTGTATTAGCTGCTGAAAAGGAATTATGTTACTGCTGTGTTGCCATGGTTACAGATTTAGATGTATGGGCAGGATATTGTGAAAAATGTGGCATCGTGGAATATGGAGAAAAATGTGAGAAATGTGGTGGACCAGTGGGAAAATTAGCTGTTGATGTGAAAGAAATAATTGAAACAATGGAAATTAACGCTGAAAATTTAAAGAAATTACTTGAATTAGTCGTTCCAAAAATTGACACTGAAAGAGATTGTCCTTGTCATCATTCACTAACAGGAGCAATCCTCTAAATGTTTTTTATTTCCAGATAATTTAATTTTTTTATTTTTATTTTATATTATTTATAAAAGATTTTTGAAATGGAAAAAGAAACTAAAAATTACATGCTCTCATTTTTTTAAAATAGGTTTCCTCGCAGCTAAAACAGCATCTAATCTCCCAATTGGAGTATTATGGGGTGCTGTTTTTAGAATTTCGGGAGAGTTTTCAGCTTCTTCTTTTATTTTTCGTAAAATTTCGATAAAATTATCCAAGTTTTCTTTTGATTCGGTTTCGGTTGGTTCTATCATCAAAGCACCGCTCACAATTAGAGGAAAATATATTGTGGGAGCATGACAACCAAAATCTAATATCCTTTTAGCCACGTCTTCAGTATTAACATCATTAGGGAGATTTTTATCTGATAATACGAATTCATGCTTGCAAATTCTATCATAAGGAAGGTAGAATAAATTTTTCAGCTGCGTTCGCAAGTAATTAGCATTTAATACGGATATTTGTGCCACTTTTTTCAGACCTTCACCACCTAAAGCTAAAATATAAGCATAAGCTCTTATTAGCACGCCAAAATTTCCCCAAAAAGCTTTAATTCTTCCTATTGAATTGTCTCCTTTTGTAATAATCTTGATTTCATCATTTAAAGTCATGATACGTGGAACTGGTAAATATTCAGCTAAATTTTCTGAAACTCCAATTGGACCCGCACCAGGACCTCCCCCACCGTGAGGGGTTGAAAAAGTCTTATGAAGATTGAGATGTACTATATCAAATCCCATATCCTTAGGTTTACAAATACCTAGCGTTGGATTTAGATTTGCACCATCATAATAACATAATCCACCATTTTCATGTACGATTTTCGTGATCTCCTTAACTTTTCTCTCGAACAAACCAAGAGTATTAGGATTCGTGAGCATTATTCCTGCTACATCTCCTTCTTCCATGGCAAACTCTAATTGATCCAATGGCACTTCTCCGTTCTCATCTGATTGTAGTTCAATAGTTGAAAAACCAGCCATTCTTGCAGAAGCAGGATTCGTGCCGTGAGCAGAATCTGGTACAATTATTTTATTCTTATCTAGATTTTGTGTTTCAAAATATTTTCTCATTATCAATAAACCCGTCAATTCACCATGTGCTCCAGCTGCTGGTTGTAAAGTAAATGCGTTCATTCCAGTAATTTCTTTCAAGTACTTTATTAAATTGGCCATCAATTCCAAACATCCAAGATTCTCATCTTGTAGTGGGTGAATGTTAGTAAATCCAGGTAATCTAGCTAATTTTTCATTGATCTTGGGATTATATTTCATTGTACATGAACCTAAGGGATAAAATCCATTGTCAACACCAAAATTCATTTGGCTCAATTGAATAAAATGTCGAACAACTTCCACTTCTGGAATGTCTGGAATGGGAATTTCTTTTCTTATAAATTTTTGAGGAATGATTTCTTCAATTTTGATAACATCAATATCCAACTTAGGAACGAAATTTTTCTGCTGCTTCTCAACTTTTTTTTCAAATATTAAAGGTACTTCACAAAATTTCATTTTTTCTCCCCCGTTTCAAGTTTATTTGCATTTTTCGCTGCTTTAATTAATAATTCGATTGAATCTCTTGAATTTAGTTCAGTCACACAAACTAAAGCAACATTAGGCAAATTAGGATAATATTTCGAGATTTTTAGTGGCGGTAATAAATTAAACTTTTTACATTCTTCAATAAAAGTATCCAAATTAGGACATTCTAATAAAAATTCGTTATAAGTAGGCTTTTTATTCAGAATTTTATATCCTGGGAGCTCTGCTAATTTCTTTTTAGTATAGTCTGCTTTCTGAAAATTTTGAATGGCAACTTCTCTTAAACCAGTTTCTCCTAGTGAAACTAAATAGGTCAAGGCCATTAGAGCACATAAAGCTTGATTTGTGCATATGTTTGAACTAGCTTTTTCTCTTCTAATATGCTGCTCACGAGCTTGAAGGGTTAATATATATCCAACTTTATCGCCATTTATTTCCTTGGTCTGTCCAACAAGACGACCGGGGATTTTTCTCATGAATTTTTCCTTAACTGTAAAAATTCCTAATCCAGGTCCTCCAAAAGAAGGAGGGTTTCCAAAAGATTGTCCTTCTGCTACAAAAATATCTACATCATACGATCCTGGAGGATTGGTGATACCCAAGCATGTAGGATCCGTCATTGAATGAATAATTAAGCAGTTTGGTGCCTTATTCTTTATGTCCCTAGAAATGGATTCCAGATCTTCTATTTCACCAAAAAAATTCGGACTCTGAATTAAAACCGCTGCAACACTATCATCTAAATTGTTAAGGAGTTCTTCTTCTTTTACAATCTTTATAGATATTTTTTGCGCCCAACAATAAGTTTTAACAACTTCTATATATTCGGGATGCACGCCTTCAAGAATTAATATCTTCTTTTTTCTCGTGATTAAAGCAGCCATCGTAGATGCTTCTGCTAATGCTGTAGAACCATCATACATGCTGGCATTAGCAACATCCATTCCAGTTAATCTTGATATTATCGATTGGTATTCGAACATCGCTTGTAAGAATCCTTGACTTATTTCAGCTTGATAAGGCGTATAAGAAGTATAGAATTCCGATCTACTAGCTACAAAATCAACTAAAGATGGAATATAATGGTAATAACAACCCGCACCTAAAAAAGAATAAGAATAAACTTTATTTTTTCTTGCCAGTTTTTCAATATATTTTTGCAAATCTGGTTCAGATAACCCTTCTGGAAGATTAAGTTTTTCCACCATTAAATCTTTAGGGATATCATTAAATAATTCTTCAAGACTATTTACTCCAATGGTTTCTAACATTTCTTTTATAGTATCTTCATCATGAGGAATGAAATCCATTATCAAATACCTCTAAAATAATATTATCGTCAATAAAAGAAAAATATGAAGGATTTATAATTTAATTGCTTTCCCTTTCAAGAATATTCTTGTATTGTTCACTAGTGAGGAGCGTCTTTATTTCATTTTGATGGTTGATCTTAATTTTGATGATCCACCCTTCATTGTAGGGGGATGAATTTATTAATCCGGGAGATTCTTCCAATCTCTCGTTTATTTCAATAATTTCCCCTGATAAGGGAAGAATTAAATCTCCTACGGCTTTTACTGATTCAATTTCGCAAACATTGCTTCCTTTCTCAAAAACAACACCAATATCGGGAAATTCGACAAATACAATATCTCCTAATTGATGCTGTGCATAATCGGTAATACCTATGGTCCCAACATCTCCATCTATCTTGATCCATTCATGTGTTTCAGTATATTTTAAATCTTCTGGAATTTCATACTCCATCTTAATACAAACCTTGCTTTAAATTATTATTGATAATCAATTTCTACACGTTTCTATAAAATGGTATGGGTACAATTACACCCTTAAGCAATTTGTTTCTTATTTCAATATCAATTTTAGTGCCTACTTGACTAAACTCTGTTTTAATTAATCCTAATCCAATAGTTTTCTTTAATGTGGGAGAATATCCTCCTGAAGTTACATATCCTATTTCCTTGCCATCTTTAAATATCTTATAATTCTCTCTAATGATCCCCCGATCCAATAAATTAAGGCCCACTAATATTCGTTCGGTACCTTCTTCTTTTTGCTTTAACAAAACTTCTTTTCCAATATAATCAATGCCTTCTTTTGGCTTTACTAGCCAGCTAAGACCTGCTTCCACGGGCGTTATTGAATCACTAATTTCATGACCATAAAGAGAATAGCAAGCCTCCAATCTCAATGAATCCCTAGCACCTAATCCTGCGGGTTTTGCTCCTAAATCTAATAACTCTTGCCAGACAGTTTCAGCATGTTCATTATCAAAAGACATCTCAAAACCACGCTCTCCCGTATATCCAGTCCTTGCCAAAAATATAGGAATTTCCTTTATATGGCAGTGCCTGAAGTAAAATCTATTGATTTCTCCTAGATTCACATCCACTATTTTTTGCAACATCTCATCTGATTTAGGGCCTTGAAATGCTAAGCGACAACGGGAAGATGATAAATTAGTTATTTTTACATCACGATCTCCAATGTGATCATTTAACCATTTTAAATCCTTTTCAATATTAGCAGCATTTACGATCATCCTGAATCTATTCGGTTTTTCTTCATAATAAACCATGTCATCAACAACAGTTCCATTCTCATAGCACATGCAAGAATATTGGCCCTTAAGCGGTTCTAAAAGATTTAAATCGTTGATCATCATGTATTGAAGAAAATCAAACACATCCTCTCCTTCTAATAAAAATTCTCCCATGTGTGATATGTCAAAAACACCAGCGCTTGTTCTTACTGCTTCATGTTCTTTTATGATACTTTCGTATTGAACTGGCATTAAAAATCCGGCAAAGTTAACCATCTTTGCTCCAAGCTTGACATGAACATCGTATAAAGGAGTTTTTTTAGGTTCTGAAATAGGATACACACCAATTTCTCTTTTTAAAAATGCTTGAGGAATAAAGTGGTTTGAATTATTTAAATTTTTATAATAGATCTAAAAAAAATGAAAAAATTTTATGCATTATGTTTAAGTGTGAAATCCTTCCCACACTTAATTAATTATTCTTCTACTGGTATTTGGACTAAACTAAGAACATCATAACCCGTCAATTTATCTCTTCCATGCAATGATCCCGTTAACTCGATTACGAATGCAATTCCAACTACTTTTCCACCAGCTTTTTCTATTAAATTACACGCTGCTTTTGCCGTTCCTCCAGTAGCTAATAAATCATCAAACAATAAAACATTTTCACCTTCCTCAATGGCATCAACATGCATTTCAATTCGATCAGTTCCATATTCTAATTCGTACTCTTCACTGATAGTTTTATACGGTAACTTGCCAGGTTTTCTTATTAAAACAAAACCAGCGCCTAACTTATAGGCTAACACACCGCCCCATACGTATCCACGAGCTTCAATGGCTGCTACTTTATCCACATTCTTATCCTCAAAATGTTTAATAATAAGATCACAAGATTCCTTGAAGGGAGCATGCACTTTACAAAGTGTGGTGATATCCTTAAATTGTATGCCCGGTTTTGGCCAATCTGGTACATTTCTAATATAGTTTAGTAGATCCATCTTGTCAAATCATCCACTCAGTTTTAATTCTAATTTTTAAATTAATTAATTAAAAATAATATTTTAATTCAATATAAACCAAGAATACCTTAAAAAAGAATATAATTCTATAATTTTAGAAAAAATTAAATAAACCTAAAATTATTGGTTATATATTAAAATATTAAGTTTATCTCAATTACAATCTTTAAGGATTTCAATGAAAATACT
>CAZIEC010000018.1:0-7823 GCA_964538145.1 uncultured archaeon | reverse complement strand
GAGGATGATTTATATGAATTATTGATCAAAAATCTTTCAAATGATTTAAAAAACAAGTTAGCATTTACTCCAGTTTCAGTAAAGGAGGGTAGTGCTCAACATAGGTTAATTGAGATATTGGATGATGAGATTCAAAAGCATACATTAGCGATGCAACGATTAGGAAAGTTAAGACGAATGTTAGATAATTTAAAGCTTAATACATTGGCAGAATATTTGTTATTTAATCAGCCAGATGGATTACTCATTGCTTCTACTTTAGGAAAATTTGAAACAAAACCATTGCAATTCATGAAATTTGAGCTAGGTACCTTAGATTCTAACATATATCAAATTTATAATGAAATTATTTCAATACTCAACATGGAAAAAACGCCATTAGAGTTATCCACGGTGATATATGAAAGTGAAAAAAATTATGTACTTGTTAAAGAGATTACCGATAGTTCTGTCTTGATGGCAATCACGAAAAACAAGCAGAAAGAAGCTTTTATATCAGTTTTAGATGTCTTGAAAAGCGAATCTTTTCAGGAATTAAAAGAATTGTTAGAGAATCCGGGATCATGATTTCATGAAAAATTATTAAAATATTTAAAATAAAAAATAAAACTGTTAAAACTTATTTAGGGGTTTATTTTTCTTTTTCCATCAATTTTATCTTAGTTAAAATGTGTTGTTTGGCATGGTGTGGGCGTCTAATGACTGTATCATTATATTTTTCAATTTCTCTTGCTTCATCACACATTAGGGCTGCCGTTCGCATCATTTCATGAGCTGCAGCAAGTAATGGTATGTATTCTTCTCGTTCCTTTAGTACAAAGCAAGCTTTAGAAGTTATTTTAGATACTGATGAGGCTAATTCAAAAGCAGCAATGGCTTTTGCTTCTGCATAAGGATTGGAAAACCTGGCAGCTTTTACAGCTGTTTGGGCATCGATAATTATTTGGGGTAGCGTTGGCGATTTTCCTTCAAGCATATCCATTATTACTTTATTTAATTCTTCAGTTATTACTTGCAAGGCACCAGTTATGGCTAATACTTTCAAAAGGTCGGCATTATAGCAACTCATTTCAATAGGATCTAAGAATGGACGCCTTGCACCAATCATGCTATCACAGTTTACTAAAATATAACCTTGATTTTTTTCCTTGATTTCATCAACAGCTTTTTTAGCAGGAGCATCTGAAACTACGATTGTTGGAATTCCAGCTTCTTTCGCAATTTCTCTGGCAGCTTGTGGTCCCTTTAGTGCAGCATTAGGACTAGACATGATTATTAATTCTGGGTTAAATTCTAATAATTTCTTCATTGTTTCTACGCATTCCTCTGGCGGGTGCATTTTAGGCCCCGAAGTAACTTCCCGAACATTAATGCGCTTTGCTTCTGCCCTTTCATCAATTAAAAATGCTAATAGAAGGGATGATCCAATTGTACCATTTTTTAAAATACCAATCCGTAAAACACGGTCTTCTTCAGACATTTTATTTAACCTAGTT
This sequence comes from uncultured archaeon, assembly GCA_964538145.1. Taxonomy (GTDB): domain Archaea; phylum Asgardarchaeota; class Lokiarchaeia; order Sigyniarchaeales; family SOKP01; genus SOKP01. The sequence goes on along the minus strand of CAZIEC010000018.1, from coordinate 6,327 downwards.
TTTAATTTAAATATGTTTGAATATTGAATAGATAGAAATGTTTAAATTTTTTAAAAAAAGAATTAATTAAAATTTTTAGATTTTTATTTTGCTTACAAATTTTATAAATCATTAAATTCTAAATTAATCTAGATAAAATTAACCAATTTAAATAAAATTATATTAAAAATGATGAGATATGGAATTAAATGGAGTTGAAATTGAAGATACTTTCTGTGAGGCGTTTGGTGCTGTATTTACTAGGATTTTAGTAACAACAAGAAACGAAAAATGGGCTAATATAGCAGCACAAGTAGCTACGGGGTATGGTACTTCCACCATTCATTGTGATGCTGAAGCAGGAGTAGATATTCATGTTCCTGCCGAAAATACTCCTGATAATAGACCTGGAGTAATTTTAATGTTTTTTAAGACTAAAAAGGAGAAAATGGATAACGTCTTATTAAATAGAGTTGGACAATGTATCTTAACTTGTCCTACAACAGCTTGTTTTGACGCTTTGGAAGAATCTCTAAATCCAGAAAAAGTTTTTGAGATTAAAACTGGTTATAAATTGAAGTTTTTTGGTGACAAATTTGAAGAAAAGATTGAAGACAAGTACCCATTCGAAGCGTGGAAAATTCCAGTAATGGATGGAGAATTTATTGTCCAGAGTACTTTTAAAGTAGGAAAAGGGATAGCGGGCGGTAATTTTCTCATAATTGCAGAAAACCAAGAAGCTGGATTGGCAAGCGCCGAAGCTGCAGTAGAAGCGATAAAAAAAGTGAAGAATGTCATAATGCCATTTCCTGGAGGGATCGCTAGATCTGGTTCAAAAGTTGGTTCAAAATATTCATTTTTAAATGCTTCAACGAACGATCCTCTGTGTCCGACATTGAGAACTAAAATAGAGAATTCTCTTTTAAGAGAAAATGATAACTGCGTTTATGAGATCATTCTAGATGGGGCTACAGAAGACGCAATTAAAGAAGCAATGAAAGTAGGAATTGAAGCTGCAGTAAAAGTAAATGGAGTTAATCGAATTAGTGCTGGCAATTATGGAGGAAAATTAGGTAAATTTCAATATAGATTACATGATGTATTATCCTAAATGTACTAACAATAATGAAGTAAAAGTAATTCTATCATCAAATTTTATTTTTAATTTTTTTATTCGAATATCCTAAACATGGTTTAATTAATGTGATTAAGGTAAATTATTACCCTATAAAAAAATAGAAAGGAAAAAATTGTTCTGATTATTATATATAACTATTGTTTATCCAAGCTTTCTTTTTATTCTTCTTTGAGGCTTCTTTTTAGGTTCTTTTTCAGGCTCTTCTTTTTCTAATTCTTCTGGGATTTTTTCTGGTTCTTCAATTGGTGCAGCCTTTACTTTTTTGACTTTTTTTTCCTTAGAGATCGGTTTTCTTTTGTATTTTTCCTTCTTAGTTGGTTTTCCTTGGATTTTACTAAGTATTGAGCGATATTTTTTGAATATAATGCCAAATCCAATTATGAACCCAAAGAATAATCCTATGAACATTGTTATCCATGGTAAGATCGGGGTTAATAAATCTGGAATTATTCGAATTTCTTTTGGTCCTAAACCAATATCTGAAGTGATTCGGGTTACTGCTCCATCAGCATCCACGATTGAAATATAAACTTTCCATGTTCCCGTTTTTAAATCAACAGTTCTAATTGTTATGGCTAAATTATTTTTATATTCCTTAGTTATATTAAACCAATTACCATCCTCATCCAAAAGCGAAACCGTAACATAAGTAATTGAGTTTTCCACGTCAGATATGTTAAATGTAAAGACTAAATCTTCTCCATAATTAATTGAAAAAGGTTCTGTTAATGCTACATCATTAATCCAATAATCATGAATCTCGGGTGGATTATTCTCCACTTGTAATGATGTGGTATAGTTTCCAACACCACCATATTGATCGGTTGCTTCAAATTTGATTTTATAAATTCCGATGGGTTTATTTCCCTTGATTTTAAACGTGGTATTGTAGCGCCAATTTCCAAGGTTGTTAAACGTAATTGGAGATAATTCTTGTCCTGTAGGAGTAGTGATTTTTAGTACAACAGAGATGTTATCCGGGGTTGTTAATGGATCTACATCAGAAATTAAGACTTCCACCTTGCAATTTTCTAGGCGTTTTATTGTGGTGGAACTAAAATTAATAGAACTGGCGATAATTTCTGGAGCAGTATTAAGCACTTTAAATGGTATATAAGCAGGTGTATTTTTACCAGAACCGGCATCAGACATATTTATTTTTACATAATAAAATGTGTCTAAGATTTGAAATCTATCATCAACTTTAAACGAAAAAGTTTGGATATCATTACCCAAGTTAAACATATTTTTTTGAATTGTTTCATTATCGCTGTCAACAACGGTCACATTCCATTTAAAATTGTAGGTTCTGAAATTGCTTACCATTATTTCACCATAGACCATTTCATTTCTTTTATAACTTTTTTTATCTACATGAGCCACGTAATTGCTTAAAATTGTTAAATTTGTCCTCATATTTTGTGAGTTTAGTTGATTTTTTCCAACATCATATAAAATGAAACTTATATTTGCAAAACCTAAAGGTGCATCATATTCTGGAATGTAAGTATAAGTGAAATTGTTAGTCCCTTTAACCCATATCATCTCGTAAGTTTTAGTAATTTTATTTGAAAATTCAATTTGCATGAATGTTGAATTTACTCCTGTAAAACCAGATGTATTCACATCAAAACGAACTGGATCAAATAATCTATAAGCTGAGGATGCGTTTCTAAAAATTGATGAGTAATTCAAAGATTTTAAATTCCCATTTGCCGCACGCATGTCCTCATTTTCATCGATTATTATTGCTCCGTTATTTAGCTTTGATTTCATTGAATTAAAATTAATCATCAATCCGCTAATCATCAAGCAAGCTACCACGATTGATATTACGATAATTTTAATAGATTGTTTTTTTTCTTTCATTTTTTTCATCTTCTCAATAACTCGTGTTTTATTTCTTTATTTTTGTAATATAAAATAATAGCAATAGGAATGACGATAGGTAACAAGTAAAAAGCAACAAAATTTGTTGGTGACAATGTTAATGAGACTTCAAAATAATATTTTGCGATCGTGTTTCCAGAATCGTCCTTGAGTTCAAAAGAGTAAGTTTTAACTCCAAAATCGTACGGATTAATAGAAGGAATTAACTCTGCCATTATGGTATTTTCTCCAGGACTTAAACCTTTTAAATTGGTTTTTACTTCTTGTCCATTCACATAAAGAGAAAAATTTTCTGCGTAATCTTGATTATTCTTTATTACTAAAATAAAGTAGGCAATTGAACCTTGAACAACTGTACTTGGAAATGAAACGCTAAGAATTTCAAATTTTGGTTGAATTTGGACTTGAAAAGTTTTAGAATAATAAACAGTACCTCCTTTTGAAAGAGTCATTGTAATGGTTATGGAGTCTTGAATTATATTATCATTAACTTCAAGGTCATATAGTAAATATTTGGATTCTTTTGCTTTTAATGACACTAAATTTACAATATCTTTAATATACTCTCCACTAAAACTTACATTAACTTGTTGGGAACTGTTTTGAAGGTAATTTATTAAATTGAATGAGACTTCAATAGAGCCACCAACAGTTGCAATACTCTGATAATAAAAAGTTTCGTAATCAAAAGAATTTCCAATGTTAATTGTTTTAATAACTTCCAAGTATATTAAATTTCCACTCTTTAACTTGATTGATAAGGTTTCAGGACCAGTTTTAGCTCCAAGCTTCGCAATTAAACTTAATGAGACATTTGTAAGGATGTTGCTTTTGAACTCAACCGATTTTACTTGTTGGATGATATTCTCGCCTTCCATTATGACAGTTAGCGTTAAATTCTCATTCCTTGTATTGTTAATGGGGAGAGTAATATTGAATGTGGGGCCTTGATATAATGTATGCGGCAAGCCTTGGATAGAATAATTAATGAAACCCGAAACCACATTAAATCGCTTTAAAATTTCAGCAGTGCCGAATATTGAGGAATTAGCATAAATATATAAATAATATCCAGCACCAATACTTAAACTTTCATTAATATCGTAAACTAAAGTAGTAATTTCGGAGGTAATTTTTTGTCCTGTCGTATCTAAAACAGTACCATTTGGAAATTTAAAAATATAATTAATGTCAGCAGAAGTGATGTTGTAAATTAATTGAAATGGTTCGTAACTTTTAGTGGATGTATTATAATAATAATTAGTTTTCTTAACTGAATATATACTATCAATTTTTAATGTATCTTTATTAAATAGGAAATCAGGAGTTTGAGATGTTTCATTAAATAAGGATATTAAGGTCGTACTGTTGTATATCTCAGAAGCAGTTTGATAAGCTTCAATTAATTTCAGGTTCTTATGAAAATCTTTTCCAGGATCATTTGGTTGGTAAATTGAAGATTTATATGCGTTAACTGATCCATCATAAAAACTATTTTCGAACGTGTTTCTTAGCGTAAATGCTTTATTATAATAAGTAATGTTTCCAGTCATTTCAAATAATTTTAAGCAAGCAATCATCATTATGGCATTTGCTTCAAGGTCAATCTTTTTATTTTCGCCAGAAGTGCCCCAAGAACTGTCTTTACTATATTGATATACTCCAGCCGTACCATTCCACATTGTTGAATCTATTTTTTGATAAATGTTGACCGCTTTATTTATTAAAGAATTGTTGTTTTTTCCAGTTTCTAACCAATATTCTAATAGTGTAATGATGCCTAATGCATTAACGTGAAGATATTTATAAGTGCTACCACTTAATCCTACGACATCCCAATTACTCTTTGCATTATAATAAAAACCATAATAAGTGGCATCCCACATTTTCTGAATTAAAATATTCATCGTTTCATTGGCAAGCTGATAAGCTCTATCTTTAATGGTCGCATCTAGATTTAATTCTTCATATAAATGCCTGAGTTTAAGTAGTGTGAGAATGGCATATAAATTACTTTCAGTATTCTTATTTTCAGTAAAATCTGTTGTATTGTACTGAGAAAAGCCTTTATTTACAGGGTCCCAGAATTGTGAAGAATTAATCAAAAAGAATAATTCTTCAATTTCATCCTTGGGCGTTTTTCCTCCGACGGATATCTTATTAATTTCATCTCCTATATTATTTATCAATAATAATATTGCTCTTAAATTATCCACTAAAGATCGATTTGAATCAGCTGCTAGACTTGTTTTATTATAAACTGACTTTATGAACCCATAATTAAACTTATTAGAATTATCTTCATACCAAAATGGTGACACTTTTAAGGCTAAGTAATTCTCGAATGTTTCTAACGCATTCATTTGATCTTTTAACAATGTTTCATACATGTATAAGTTGTCCACGGGATAAACTTTATCATCAATGATGGCACCATTTTTATCTCCACTCCTGAAATATGTATCAATCTGTAAGTTTAAATTAGTTTTATAATTTGTTTTAAAAAACTGCCAAATATCATTAAAATGAGTTGTAAAAGGATTTTTATAAAGAGATGTATCTCCAGATGACTTTATATCATCATTATTGGAAATAATACTCTCCTTATCATCATAAATAATTTGATCATGATTTTTAAAATTATTATTTCCGATTGAATTGAGAAAAAATATGACGTTAATGATCATTAGAAAGATAAGACCAAAAACAAGTATTTTTCTTATCGTACGCTTCCTATAAAAGCACTTACATTTGTACATGGAAAATCTAATAGAACTCATATTTAATTCCATTTGATCTTGAATATTTGTAAATTATAAAAGTTATTTTTAAAAAAAATTTTCTTTTCTTTAAAATTTTTTTCTGAAAATCTTGGTATTTTGAAATTAATATAAAATTAAGAATATTCTAACTTTTTTTTTATAATTTCTGGTATTTCGTCAATTTTAATTCTTTCTTGTTCCATGGAATCCCTATCTCTAAGCGTGACTGTATCATCTTCAAGAGACTCGTAATCAATAGTAATGCAAAAAGGAGTCCCTAATTCGTCTTGCCTCCGATATCGTTTTCCTATCGAGCCAGCAACATCATAAAAGGATTTTATGCGATGTTCTAGTAGGTTTCTATGAACTTTTAATGCCAGTTTTTTAATATTTTCCTTATTTTTCACTAATGGAAATACAGCAACGGTATTTGGAGCTAAATCACTTTTTAATCTCAAGTTAATCCTGCCATCTTCCACTGAAAAGGCTGTTTCTAATAATGTATAGATAATTCTATCAATTCCAAAGGCTACTTCAAGTATTTGAGGAATTTCTTTA
>CAZIEC010000017.1:23878-26452 GCA_964538145.1 uncultured archaeon | reverse complement strand
TTTTATTTGCTGGTTCAGGAGAAAGAATTGAAATAAAACACCAAGCTCAAAGTAGAATATGTTTTGCAAGTGGTGCAATAAAAGCAATAAAATTCATCTCAAAAAGAGAAGAACCTCGAATCTTTTCAATGAATGATGTGCTTGGTCTTTAAGCTAATATAAGGTTATTTAGAATTAAATGATTTACCAGAAATAAACCCATTAATAGATTTTCATCAAGAAATAAGCTTGAAATAAGAATAATTTCTAATATTGTAAAATTAACATCAATTTTTTATCATCCCTTATTTTTTTATAAACATGTATAAATTTTAATAATAATACGCAATATCCACACATTTATATACTTAAAATAACATATTTTTCCTAGACAATATCCAATTTTAATGATATAGAAGGCGATAAAATGAAAAAGGTAGAATTAATACTTTTTCTATTCATTATTTTCAATTTTGTTATATTTTTCCCCTTTTTCGCAAAATCAAATGGAATAGAAAATCTAATAGTTGGATCAGATGAAACTCAAAATAATTTATTGACATTAAAGATGTACTTATATAAAATAAATGATCAAGATCCAAATTATGATTACTATTTAGTAAATCTAAATATGCTTGAAAAAGCTTATAATAATGATATCTTCGTGGAAATTTGGTTCATTCGCACCTATATATTTTTTAATGCTTCTTATGGGGAAATAGTTGCTTTAGAGTCATTTAGAGAACCAGATCCTATTTTATATTCTTTGGAAGGAGTATATTTTAAATTGTTTTTTGAATATAATTTAGAATTTTCAGTACCTACGGGACACGTGAAATATTGGTATCGTAATGGAATGGATAACATACCTGTATGGGATGTAGACGCTCTGTTGGGAGGATGGGGTATCATTCCAGCTACTAGAGACAATGTAAATTTCATAATTGGTTTCAGAGTTTCTCAAGGAGCACACGTTTCCATACGTGGAAATTGTTATGTTCTTTGGTGTTTGTGGATTACCCCCTCATTAAAGATTCCCATCGTTGAGGGTTGGGGAGAAAATTGTTATATTTATTATTAAGGGGAAAAAATATAAGAATAATAATTTTTTCTTTAATTTTCGTTAGATAATAATGAATTTTTAATTTAAATCTAACAATCAAGATTTATACTTCATAAAATTTATTTTTATCATTTAATTAGGGGGAGATAAAACTGCTTGTTTTTATGGTATTAGAAAAATTGAGAGAATTAATAAGCATTTAATTTTAATATTGTATAGATTAATATAACAGAAAGATTGAAAGAAGAGGAAATTATTTCCTTTTAAATTATCGTCATGTAATGGTATTTTAAAAAAACTATGAACAATATTTTTATGACTCTTATAAAAAAAAACTTGAAAAAACCAGAGAATTTAACTCAAATATTCAATGAAATTAGAAATCATTTGGCAGGTTCCATAAAAGGTATCACACGTGATGAAATAATCGCAAAGCAGATCATTAACATTTTATTTTGTAAAATTCAAGATGAATTGGAAACTAATCAAGAAGATTTCCTATCTTTTTACGCTAAAAAAGATGATACAGAAGAAGCTGTTAAAGTGAGAATTAATAATCTTTTTACAAGGGTAAAAACAAGATATAATACCATTTTTTCTAAAATGGACGAGATTTCTTTAGCCGGAAAAGATCTCAAATATGTGGTTGAAAAATTACAAGATTATTCCTTGTTAAATGCTGAAAGGGACGCTATAAGAAAAGCATTTGAAGTATTTATAGGTCCCGCATTAAGAGGGAGCGAAGGTCAATTTTTCACGCCTAGAAATGTCATAAATACTTGCATCAAGATAATTGATCCTAAATTGGGTGAAAAGATTATAGATCCGGCGTGTGGTTCAGCAGGATTTCTGGTAAATGTCTTGATTTATTTGTTGAATAAAATTAAGAATGAAAATGGAAACTCGAAAGAATCTTTAAAAGTTGCAAATGAATCTTTAGAAAAATCATTAATAAATTACTTATATGGGATGGATAAAGATGAATTCTTGTCAAAAGTCTCAAAGGCATACATGTCTTTGGTAGGGAAAGGTAAAGAGAATATTTTTTGTGAAAACTCCTTGGACTTGCCACAGAATTGGAGTAAAGAAACATTAGACAAGATAAAATTAAATGAATTTGATATTTTATTTACAAATCCTCCTTTTGGTTCAAAAATTAAAATAAAAGAAAAAAAGATTTTAGAACAATATGAATTAGGACATAGATGGACAAAAGCTAATAAGGGAATGGAAAAAACATCCATTTTATTGAAATCACAAACTCCTCAGATTTTATTTATTGAAAGATGCTTGCAATTACTAAAAGATGGTGGAAGAATGGCAATAGTTTTACCCGAAGGTTTATTAGGTAATCCCTCACACGAGTATATTCGAAGTTTTATCATTAAAAATTCCAAGATTTTAGCAGTCATAGATGCTCCGAAAGAAACTTTCCTTCCAAATACCCAAACTAAGACTTGCATCTTATTCTTGCAAAAAAGTAAAACTCATAAAAACGATTATGAAATTTTCATGGCAATAGCAGAGAAATG
>CAZIEC010000017.1:17500-23778 GCA_964538145.1 uncultured archaeon | reverse complement strand
TGAATTAAGGAATGAAATTGAAAAAATAAATTATAATAAATTAGAAGAATATTAAAAATGTGAGCTAAAATTATAAAGGATCAGAGCAGATCAGTTTTATCATTAATCTGCGATTGCAGATTTCATTTCGCCTACTCTTCATCGGTATCTGTAAAGGGTATCCTGACTTTACAGATCCCATTATTATAATTTTAGCTCAAGTAGAAGAATGCATTATAAGCTTAAAATCCTTTCGGATTTAAAAAATAATCATTTAAGCAAGTATTTTGGGATTTTTTGAAATCTGAATAAATCTTCTAGGGTTTCAGCTTCTCTTATTTGATATGTCTTACCATTTTTAATTAAAATCTCCGCTGGGCGAGGTCTACTATTATAATTACTACTCATGGTAAAACCATAGGCTCCCGCATCTAATATCGCTAGTAAATCTCCTTCTTCTAATTTTTGTAATTCTCTTTCTTTCCCAAAAACGTCACCTGACTCACAAATTGGTCCTACTACATCATACTTTACCTTTTCTGCATCTATTTTAATATTACAAGGGATAATATGATGATAAGAACCATAAAGAATGGGTCTAATTAATGTATTGAACCCCGCATCAACTCCAGCAAAGTATTTATATCCATTAAATTTTATTGTGTTAATTCTTGTTAAAATCACGCTGGATTCAGCGCATAAAAATCGTCCCGGTTCTATTTTTAATTCTGGCTCAAAAATTCCTAGTTTTTTAATTCGTTCATTTATGAAATTTATTATTAATTTTCCATAAAGCTTTAAATCGAGGGGTTTTTCTTCAGGCTTATATGGTATGCCCAAACCTCCACCAATATCGATGAACTCAAACTCAATTGAAAGCTTATCAACTAAATTTTCAATGATATCCAAGAATTCTCTCGTAGCTAATTCAAAATCCCTTACATCCAGGATTCCAGAACCTATATGTTGATGAATGCCAAATCGCTTGAAGCCAAACTTTTTTGCCAATGAATATGCTCTAATTACTTGTTCCTTTAATAATCCAAATTTAACATCCTTGCCAGCAGTGATCGTGTGACTATGATGTCCAGCACCAAATTCTGGATTTATTCTAAAAGATATGAGGTCCTTATCTTCATTCAATTTATCATAAATCTTATTTAGTCTGTATAATTGGCTCAAGCTATCTAAATTTATAATAACGCCATTTTTCACGGCAAATTCCAAGTCATCATTCGTAAACATGTTTCCAGTATATATGATTTTATTTGGGTTTATGTTGACTTTTAAACAAGCATGAATCTCGCCTACAGATGAGCAATCGAAAGAAGAACCTTCAGAATGCAATATCTTCAAGATAGAAAGATTAGAATTTGCTTTTATTGCAAAATGAATTGAATTTTTTTTATAATACGAATTCATTAGACTTTTTAATTCTCGATATCTCTCCCTGATTATTCTTTCACTTACCACGTAAACTGGAGTGTCATATTCTTTAATTAATTCATTAACATTCACTTCATCAAATAAAAGCTCTCCATTCAAATATCTTAGACCTTTCCTTTCTAACCATTTTTCATAATTCATTTTAACCAACTCTCGGCTAATTCATAAATCTCTATTAAAAATGCTCAATCTTTAAACAAGGTTTTTCACAATGAAATGTGATTTATTATTCCAGAAAATACTTTAACAACGGGCCCTTCCATTATTACATCCTTCCCATTGAATATAATGGTGAGATCTCCTCCATCATTATGTATCTTTATTGGAACATTTTTCTCAAATTTTTCTAAGAGCACGCCAGCCACAACAGCAGCACACGTTCCTGTTCCACAAGCTTTTGTAATGCCAACTCCTCTTTCAAACACTCGCATTCTTGCTTCTGTAGGGGATATTACTTTTACAAATTCAACATTGGTTTTTTTAGGAAATATAGGATTTGATTCGATAAAGGCACCGTACATGTTTAATTGGTCGTCATTAGGTAGATCGTTCACGAAAATTATTGCATGAGGATTTCCCATTGAAACTGCTGTAAATTTAAAAATCTTGTCTATAGCAACTATGGTTTCATTAATGCAATATTTTTCTAAATCCTCTGTTATTACTGGAATTTTTTCACATTCGAGTATTGGTGAACCCATATTTACTTTTACGGATTTAACTTTACCATCCTCAATATTTACCTCAGTTAAAATTGTTCCCTTTAAAGTATGAACTTTAATGCTTTTAGATTCAACAAGTGAACTTTCATAAACATACTTAGCAAAACATCTAATTCCATTTCCACACATCTCTGCTTCAGTTCCATCAGCATTATATATTTGCATTCTTATATGATTTTTAATAGGTTTGCATACATAAATAAGGCCATCAGCACCTACAGAGAAATGTCTTTGGCACAAAATACGTGCTAGATCTCCTTTCTTATCATCTGGGATATTATAAATTATATTGTTTATTATTATGTAATCATTACCAAGCCCGTGATATTTTTCAAAATTTAAATTTTTGAGTTCCATAATTATTATACTTCCCAAAAATAATTTTTTACCTTTAAAATTCTCAAAACATCGATATCTCTGCTAATTTTAGACATTTACTAGTTTAAATAATTATTATCAAATAATTTTAACTTATTTTTCTGAGATGTATTTTACAAATCCGATAAAAAAGAAATACAATTTTCTTAAAATGCAAAAAAAATTTCTATTTAATTCTACTAATGGAAAATTTTGATTTTATTGTAAAAATAAATTGAAGAGGATAAAAATATTTTTATAGAGTAATACTTTTTTCTGGATCAGTATTACTCGATAATAAAAAATTCGAAGATAATAACACTCAAATTGAGGTAATAATATTTGAAGAAAACAAAAGTATTAATCATAATTTCATTACTTTTAGTGATTCTTAGCATTGCTGGATATTTAGCTCCCAATGTAGTAAAAAATTCGGAGATCAAACCTTCATCCACGCCAGAGATTAAAGTAGTTACCACGACTACGATCCTTTGGGACTTTGCTCAACATATTGTTGGCAATTTAGGAACAGTAGATGTTATCATTGAGGGTGGAACATGTCCTGGGCATTACGATTATACTCCTAGCGACATAGTTAAAGTTTCTGATGCAGATATTGTTTTTTATCATGGATTTGAGTGGTCACAATTCTTAGAAGATTTACTTACACAAGCTGGAAATTTAAAGGCAGCATATTCAATGAGCGGAAATGCAAGCTTAGGATGGACTCAATGGGGCGCTCCTGCTAATGCAATTTTATTCTTGGATGCTATATGCGCTGAACTAAATAAAACATATCCATCCTTAAATGAAACTTTTAATCAAAATTGTTTAGAATATAAAAATCAAATTTTAGTTAAGAAAGCTGAAATTGAAGCTAATAATGCGGCAATTTACAACTTCACGGATGTAAAAGCTTATATAATGTTTCATCAAAAAGCTTTTATAACTTGGTTAGGTTTTAACATAACGGGAGAATGGACCGTTGATGATAATAGCATGACTCCTTCCGACTTTGCTAACATTATTGATGGTGCCTATAAAACAAATACTCAGATAATAATCATGAACTATCAATCTGGAACGGTGCAAGGGAAAGCTGCAGCAGATTATTTAGGGATTGCTAGTGCAGCATTATTGAATTTTCCAGGAGTTTATGGCGTTAAAACTTATTTAGACCAATTAGATTTTAATGTAGCAATGCTAAATTGGGCACTTAATAACGGTCCAGATCCAAGAGGGATCACAGAAACAACAATTGGAATTAATTTAATCGGAGCAATTTTCGCCTTTTCATTAACGAGCATTTCAATCATTACTTACAAGATGTTGAAAAAAGAAAAAGAAATATAAAACTTGAATTATAATTATTTTTTTATTTTTTTAAAAATGTTTGAAAAAAGCTATAATATTGAAATTATAAAGGCAATAGAAAAAAAATGGAATGTTGATTCAATTAAGAGCAAGAATATAAACGAAGATAATCAACCTCAAATCGTTTTAAAAGATGTAACTACCGTCTATGAAGGAGAAAAAACCCCCACTCTTTTTGATATAAACTTAGAAATCAATAAAGGTGAATTTTTATTAATAACTGGTCCTAATGGAGCTGGAAAGACGACTTTATTGGAAACTATTTTAGGAATCCTTCCCATTAAAAAAGGTACAATTGAGATTGATGGAATGTCCGTTTTAAAACATGGGAGAAAATTGAGAAAAAAGATCGGATATGTAATTCAAGGTTTGGATTTCGATCCAAAAACTCCTTTCTTAGTAAAAACGGCAGTCATGATTGGACGTTCTGGCAGGATAGGCTTATTTAGGAGAATTGGCAAGGAGGATAAGAGGATATGCAGGTATTATTTTGACGCATTAAGGAATAAAAAGGAAATAGAAGATTATTGGAATCGCCCTATTGGAAAATTATCTGGAGGGATGTTACAGAAAGTCATGATTGCCAGTGCACTTGCTAGTGAACCTGACATTTTGCTTCTTGATGAACCTTTTTCTAATTTAGATGTAAATGCGCGCAATGATATATTTCAACTATTGGTTAGAATAAATAAATTAGCTAATATCACCATTTTGTTGGTATCACATTTATCATATGTTCCTAAAGAAATAAGTAGAGTAATCTTAATAAAAAAAGGTCGCATAATTTTAGATGCTAAAAGGACCAATGAAGTGGATTTAGAACAAATATCTATCGAAACATTTTGTTAATGAGATTCTAAATTAGAGGTGAAGATTCAAAATGATATTCTTATTAATGTTTGTCATGTTACCTGTTGAGATACTTATAAGGATTATTTTAAGTGCAGTACTAGCAGGATTTGGCTTAAGTATTGTTGGAACATTCGTAGTACACATGAAAATAACTTCAGTTGGCTTCGCCATGAGTCATGCTGCGTTTGCTGGGGCTGCGCTTGGAATCTTATTGGAAGCATATGGAAGTCAATTAGATGCTGTTTACACGGCTACAATCTTCACGATCATTATAGCTCTTTTATTAGGGCCATTATCTAATAAGACAAACTTGGACTCTAACGTAATATTAGGAATTATTTTCTCCTTGATGATCGCATTAGGTTTTATCTTCATTAGCTTGATGCCTTCTGGTGTAACTAATGCGAGATCTCTCTCAATAATATGGGGTAGCATTTTTGGACTCACGCAAAGTGAGTTAATAACGTTAATCTTCTTGAATATTACGATAATTATTTTAATAATATTATTTTTTAAAGAATTTATAGCAATCATGTTCAATAATAAATTAGCTTTAGCAGCAGGCATACATGTTAAATTTTTTGAATTTTTAATATTGTTTATTACTGCTATTGTAGTATCTCTTTCTTTAAAAATTGTAGGAGCATTTTTAGTATATGCGATGATCGTAAATCCCACTTCTACAGCACACCAATTCATATATGATACGAAAAAATTATTTCTAGTTTCACCACTCCTGGGAATTTTTACTATTCTTGGTGGAATTTTTTTATCCCTATATGCTGATTTTCCAATTGCATCTTCAATCATAATTTTTTCTTCTATCGTTTTTGCTCTTGCAGCAATATTTTCTCCAAAAAGAAGAAAAGCTAAGAAAAAACAAAATAGCAAGCAGCAAAACGAGAAAAAAAATAAAGTAAGGGAATATTTTAATGATATTGCTGAGATATGGGATCAAATTGTAATTCATGATCCAGATAAGTTAGAATATATAATTGATGCTTTAAATTTATCGAGGGGACAAAAAGTTTTAGATGTGGGTTCAGGAACGGGTATCCTGATACCATATATATACAAGTACGTAAAGAATGAAGGAAGAATCGTAGCTTTGGATATATCGGATGAAATGATTGCCATTTCGAGAAAAAAGCATCCCGAACAAGATTTTCCAAATGTTAAGCACGTGATATCAGATGTGGAACATTTCAAAACCACCGAAAAATTCGATGCTATTCTTTGTTATTCTTGTTTTCCTCACTTTTCTAATAAAGAAAAAATAATCAACCATTTAACGAAACTTTTAGATAATGAGGGAAAATTGATGATAGCCCATTCAGAATCTAGAGAAAAAATAAATGAAATTCACAAGAATGCAAAATCAGAGAGTATTAAAGGGGATTACTTGCCAACAATAAATGAAATCAGTGAGATGATGGAAAAATCTGGTTTAACAGTGAACAAATTCCGAGATGATGAAGAAATGTTTTTTATAATTGGAATGAAAAAAGAACCTTGAAATTAAAAGTTTCAAGTATCATTTAAATTATT
>CAZIEC010000017.1:9811-17400 GCA_964538145.1 uncultured archaeon | reverse complement strand
TTGGAATGAAAAAAGAACCTTGAAATTAAAAGTTTCAAGTATCATTTAAATTATTTATCATTTAAATTATTATAGAACCTTGTTAATATTAAATTAAAGAAAAATTGAAAAGTAATTAAATAATTAAAGGTCTTAATCATTTTATTTAGTTGATCACGTGATGAATCGAAAACTCATTGGCTTATTAGCAATTTTCTCCATTATTTTCATTCCATCGTCAAGCGCAA
The DNA here is from genome assembly GCA_964538145.1 of uncultured archaeon. Lineage (GTDB taxonomy): Archaea > Asgardarchaeota > Lokiarchaeia > Sigyniarchaeales > SOKP01 > SOKP01. The sequence goes on along the minus strand of CAZIEC010000017.1, from coordinate 17,173 downwards.
GAGCTTTTGAATATGTCGATAATGTTAATAATGGTATTTCAACCTATTTTCTAACATATTTAAATGCTTCAGAATATATTGAAGTAAATGTAACACATGTAAATACTGGTAATTTCACATTATTCTTATTTGATAGTCGGCCAATTAAATCCCACATAACACCTGATTTAAAGTTAGAACCTGAAATTTTCGATTTGGCTATAGCATACGATTTAAGTGACAATCCTTACATCAATTTCACGACATTTAAATCTGGCATTTACTATATTCAAATCATTTTAATAAATAATGGGCCGGATACTTTCTTCTTGTATTGCAATGTTCCTTTAACTAGATATTATCTCCCAATTATTTCAAGCTATAGCATATTACAATTATTGGGATTAATTTTGTTAACATCAATCATTATAATCATTTTAGCAAAGAAAAAAGTAAAGTTTAACATGGGCATATAAAGGATATACAATTTTTTTATTCATAAATTTACATCTTAAATTGAAATATAATCATCATTTAAGAAACGAGCTAAAATCATAAAAATTGGTCCAAAGACTCTAACAACTAAAAATCTAACGAGATGAAAAATTAATGATCATTTTTAATAACTGAATATATTTAAATAATGTTGATTTTGGGAAATTTTTAATCTTAAAAATTATCGAAAATAAAAGAATTTATCTAATTTCGGCGATTGGTGATTTTATTTCAACACATAATTTTAAATTCAATTAATCAATAGCCTACCTATAGAAATTACTAAAAAAAGTGAATGAAGATTTCGTTCGATGAGATTAGTAAGAAATTGGCACAATTAATGAAAGAAACGGAAGAGATTGAATTAAAAGATGTAGACTTATTTGCTGAATATTTAGAATTTCAAATGTTGCCTTCCATAATAGCATCTGCCGCCAAAGCTGTCATGCCAGGAATTGGAAAAGCTGAATGGACTGAAGTCAAGTTTTCATTGGATCTTGATTTTCCTGGAAAGATCGAGACCATTGAATTTGTCAGATCAAATGGCAAAAGAGCAGTTATTGGAGGTGAAGTTGTTCCTCCTTTTTACAATTTTCTTGGACTAGATAAGAGAAATCCTAATAAACCATTGGTAACATTTGATGTTTTTGACATTGGAGATAAAATGGTATTACCAAAACCTATCAAACAAGAGTATAAAGAGGTCTTAGGAGATCCAGCAGCATGGGCAAAATTCGCTGTCGATAAATTTGGTGCTGAATGTATAACATTCCATTCTCTTGGGATTGATCCCGCCATGGGAGACTTACCAGTTTCTAATTCAGTAAAATTATTAGAAGATATTTTGCAAGCAGTTGATGTTCCAGTAATTATTGGCTGCTCTGGAAACAAGAAAAAGGATATCGAATTATTTAAAGCTACAGCTGCAGCCACAGAAAGCGAAGTGTTAATGTTATCAGCAGCAGATAAGGCTACTTGGGAAGAAGTCATCCCATTAGCAGTAAAACATGATCATAATTGCCTATTATGGACAAGTTTAGATTTAAATAATCAAATTAAGATGAATAAGGATGCTATAGAACTTGGACTTCCAAGAAATCGAATAGTAATGGATCCAACATGTGCTACATTAGGTTATGGTTTGGAATATTCATTTAGTATTTACCAAAGGATGCGCATGGCAGGATTATTAGGTGAAGAAGATCTAGCATATCCTATAAGTGGAGGCACTACAAACGCTTGGGGCGCCAGAGAAGCATGGATGAGTGAAAAATTGGCCCCAGAGTGGGGTCTTAGAAAATATCGAGGACCTATTTGGGAGATAATCAATGCTTTATCTCTGATTTTGGTAGGTTTAGATTTAGCCATGATGTTTCATCCAGTAGCAGCAAAATATGTTCGCGAAATTACTGGTCAATTCTTTGCTGAAGTTCCTAAACACTTAGAAGAGATAGGATATTATGATTGGGTTTCTGCACGCATCAAGCGTTAAAATCAAAATAAAATAACCCTAATTTTTTAATAAAATTTATTTTATATTTGTTTTTGTTGAAATTAATTTTCGATTTGAAAATGTTATTAAATTAAAGAGAGTTTAATAAAGAAAAGGCGATTTAAGGTTCATTTTCTATATTTTTTATAATAAACATGGATAATTTTAGTAAATATAATTAAACTACCTATAGAAATGGTAATTAAAATTGTAGTTTTTATCCAACTAGGTATGCTTGTTGAGATCTGTGTATCTTTAATGTACATGATATCAATAAATCCCGTATTACCTTGAGTATCATTAGCATAAAAGCGAAATATTATCATTCCATCCGGTAAAGCTTCCCAGAAACTTTGATTAATTGTAAGCTTTCCTACATGCTCAGATTTGTTTATAAAAGAACTTAACATTATATTACTTTCATGCCATATTTCATACCAGATTGAATCTAAATTATTATCTGTAAAATTATAGTATAAAACTGGTGGGTTATTGCCAAGCGTAGCATTATAATTGATGGCATTTATGAAGATTATTGGAGCGAAAATATCTTTATAAATTTTCACAAAACATGAATAAGTATTATTTAACGTATCTTGATAATAGAAATCAATTCTTACTGAACCATTTGATAATAGATCCCAGGCAGATTGGTTAATAAAACCACTATTACCTGAAAATGAATATATTGTTTTACCGTTATCTAAAGAATACCAAGTTGATTTTATTTCATACCAAGAATTATTTAAATTTCGTTTATAATAAGATATGTTAAAGAATGGAGCATCATATCCGAAAACTTCACTTTTTTTAGGAGAATGAATCTTCACTTCCAATCCGTTCTTAATAAGAGAGAAATTATCAATGAGAATTAAATTTCCATAAATCCCACTATTTTCTGGCATTGCCCATGTTTCTAAATTTATACTTGTTTCTTGTCTTTGATTGTCAACTTTAATATCTAAAATCATGAAATGATAGGTGCTATTATAAATTGCAGTATAACTTGGAGGGACATAAGAGGGATTTCCACCATCACGATCATATAATGGAGCCCCTGCTCCACCAGTTGTTATATAAATTGGTAGATTAATATTGTTAAAATTGTAAAGAGAATAATTGTTAAATTCTTTATTTTGATCCATTGGAAATGTCCTTTCATAATAGTGGTTATGTCCAGCAAAAACTAGATCAACACCATATTTTTCGAATAATGGCACCCAACTTTCAATCAAATCCGTCCTGTCAGAGCGTCCATATCTAGAATTGAAAATTGGCTCGTGCATGAAAACGATTTTCCAAAAAGTTTTATTATCATTAAGAGTGCTATTTAATTCTGTTTTTAACCATGATTTTTGGGATTGTACATCTCGATTTGTATTAAGCCCAATGAATTTAACTGAACCAAAATTAACAGAATAATAATAAGAATTCTGTCCGTTTGTTGGTAAAAAAATGTTATCATACATTTTTCCATCTAACCTTTCATGATTACCTTCAATGAAAAAACCAGGAATTCTCTCAGATAAAGGTTCGATATCACTAAAATAATCGTTCCATTCTGATTGAATCCTTCCATCATTAACTATATCACCAGTGTGAAAATAGTAGCTAATGTCACTAAAATTTTTAATGATTCTATTAACAATTTCTCTTCTTGGTTCTCTTTGAGACCTAGAGTCTCCAAAAAATAAGACCTTATAATGATTTGCCTTATTTTTTGCAAATGTTGTAAAATTTAAAATAGTAGTTTTATTAGTGTTATCTGATTGAATCTGATAATAATAGGTTTGTCCTTGTTCTAAATTTTTTAAACACGTTGTATATAAATACGTGCCATCTATTATCTTAAACTCTGGAACTAAAGATAAATTATTAGATAATGTAGGATAGGTTGAATAAAATAGTTTTGGTTCCGAAGCAAGTTGTTCCGTGTACCATGATATTATCACGTGTTTGCTTGAAGAATCGTTTAATGTTAACCTTATTCCTTTTGGTAATAATGTAGAACTGGTCGTGAAATTGATAGGATCGTTTATTGAATTATAAGTCTTCAGTTCGCATTTAGAAATAATTAATGGAATTAATAATAATACCAAGAAAATTATGAGAATTTTTACTTTTTTTATTCTTGAAATATTCATGCTCGGCAATTTTATTTTAAAATTGGATAAAAATCGTTATATTTTTTGTTAATTTAAAATTTTTGCCTTTAAAAATTTGTTTTAGAAATATTCTATAAAATCTTATTATTAAAATAAAATGAAAACAGAAAAAATTAGAGATATTTTTATTGTATAGATGTGAATAGTTCAATAAAAAAACGATTAAAACTATTTTTATTGTTTTTCAATCTTTAAGTAAAAATTATTTCCATCAATATTGAATTTAATGACTCTATGCCCTTGATTTTCGACAAACCTCTTGATATTTTCTCCTGCTTCGGGAAAATCTCCCTTTACTTCAAGTATATCTCCTTGATCCATTTCACTTAATTTTCTTTTAGTTTTAGCTACTGGTAACGGGCATACTAAACCATCACAATTTAGTTTATATTGATTTGCCATGAATGAAAACCTCTTTTTTCATTTTAACTAAATAACACGTTATCAGATTTTTCACACATTTCAACAAATCCATTCATAGTTGTCTTTGAGATTCCTTCAATTAATTCTTCTTCAGATAACCCTCTTGCTTTCATGCAAACGCCACATGCCTTGACTTTAGCGCCCTCACTTATAACATCACTCATCCATTTTCCAACGTTATCGTAGGTAGAAGGATCTTGATTTTTTTTACCAACAAAAATACCATCTTCAACTAAAAAGATATTTATTTCATGTCCTTCTAACAACGCCGTATAGGCAAATCTTAGCATTGTATAAGGTCTTTCAGAAGTATAGGGGCCATCACCAATTACAATTGTAAAGATTTTTTTCTTTTTCTCCACTTTTAACTTCCCTTTTTAAGAATTATTAATATTAGTTATTTAGAATTAAAATTATAATATTTATTAATTTTTTTAGAATAATTTATTTAAGAATTCGATAAATATTTAATTAAATAATCTCAAATGATATTTATTTAAAACAAACTTGAATTAATTTTCTTTAGGCGCTATCAAGATTGAATATTGAGTATATTAAGAATTTTGTAAAATTAGCAGAGTATAAGAGCTTTTCAAAATTGGCTAAAGATTTACCAATTACTCAGAGTACACTTTCTCATCAAATTTCTCAGCTAGAGAAATCTTTAGATTTAGTATTAATAAATAGAACAACAAAAAAGTTCGAATTAACAGAAGCGGGTAAAATTTTCTTAAAATATGCAAGAGAAATCTTGAGTTCCTATAATTCTTGTTTGAATGAGCTTTCATATTATAAAAATAATAAATTGGAAGATATCATAATTTCTGCTTCAACAATCCCTGGTTCTCACATTCTACCTAAATTTTTAGCAGATTTTAAGAATAAGAATGAGTTCATTAATTTTAAGATATTAGTAAATAATTCACAGGAATCCATCGAAAATTTAATTAAAGGACTGGTAGATTTTGCAGCCGTAGGGAGTTTCATGAATTTTGAAAAGGATCTCTTCGAATTTTTTGAATTAGGACAAGAACAATTTCATTTCATATGTTCTCCAACTCATAAACTAATAAAAGGTGGAAAAGAGATAGTGTCTTTCGATGAACTCATTAAATATCCCTTCATTTGGCGAGAAAAGGGTTCTGGAATTAGAAATACGTTTCAGGAACAATTTCCTGCCTATGAAAAGTTAAAAATTGAACTTGAAATTAATGATAATGATTCAATAATATCAACCGTGAGCGATTCGAATTATTTAAGCGTAATGAGCGATATAATGGCAAAAAAGGCCGAAAAAGCAGGCCTGATTAAAATTTTAAAAGTTAAAGAGTATCCGATTGTTGCCCGAAGGAAGTTATTCTTTCTCAGATTAAAGGAACGAGAATTAAGTTTTTTAAAAAATAAATTTTGGAATTATTTACGGGAAGAATTAAGGAATAAAAATAAAAACTAATTTATCATGATTTTACTTCATTAAAACGCCAGTCTTATCAAGATTTAAGAAGTAATTGATTTTTTCTTTAAGTGGATAAATTCCATCTTTATATAATGTTATTAGGAATATAATTATGAATAGAATTGAACCCAATCCAGGAGCAAATGTACTAATAGCATCAACAAATCCTGAAGTTATATCCACGGAGAATATCGTATAAATTAATGAAATCCCTGCAATAAGTATTGAAATTAATGAAATAATCATGGCAGTTTGCTTGCTCATGCTTAATTTAATTGGTCCAATTTCTAAGGTATAATGTTTTGGTTGAACAATAATGGATAAAATTGAATGGTGGACAACTTTATTTTCAAATTCAACATACATGTTTAAATATCGCCTTTCTCTTAGTTTTTTCTTCTTATTTTTACCCTTTTTTTTTACTGGCATTATTGAAAATATCATGACTGGAGGATTAACGGAATCTTTTTTCACTATAACTTCTCCAAATACAGGATGAGTTTCAAATCCCTCTCCATCAATGCGAAGCGTCAATTTAGGGGGTTCTTTTTTATCCGTTTTTATAGAAAATGATGTTTTAATAATTGTCTTACCTTCTTCATCAAAAATCTTTAATTCTTCATGAGATAAATAAATATAAAATAAATAACTCCTCTGTTCCATCATTACTGGATAATATTGAAGTCCTAAGTTAATATCATATTTAGTTATAGTTCTTTTTGGTTCATCAACCATTTCTTTATCTACGATTTCTTTTTTATAAATTTGGGAAGGTGGAACTTTAAGAAGTGATCGAGATGGTTCTGAAAAATTTGATTTTTCTAACAGTTGTTTCTCTAAATCTACATCATCTATTTCGTGTTCTTCAAAATTTTCTATTTCTTCAAGATTTTCTTGGATTTCTTCTTTTGTAGTTGAAATGCGATCTCTATTAATTTTCGGGGAGGGATATTTTGCTTTTGAACGCTTTTTCCCAATCATTCTTGCTGATTTGCCATTATTTTTTGATTTCTTTGTTTCTTGTAATTCTTTTTTGCCCTCAATCAACTTAAGATAATTTTTAATTTCAGATTTTAATTCCTCAAAATTGGAGTCAATTAACAATTTTCTAAGAATGTGTTCTGCATCAACACCCTTATCTTTAAAAATCTGATCTATGTATTGTTTTTTCCTAATTAAAACATCTGATGCATTAGCCGCTAATTTTAATTGATGCAGCTTTTTATTAGGAGACATTATTTTATGTGTAAAAGAATCCTTCAAACAAATGGTTTTAAAGCTTAATGATTCCACCTTCAATGCATTACTTAAATCTTCTAAAATTGTCTTTAACTTGGTAGACTTCTTATACA
>CAZIEC010000017.1:6342-9711 GCA_964538145.1 uncultured archaeon | reverse complement strand
TCTTTAACTTGGTAGACTTCTTATACAATCCAGCAAAAATTGAATCATTAAAATGAATGGAAAGAATTTTAGATTTTTTATCATAGAAAGTGTTATTCGTCCAGATCTCTAATGTTTCATTTTCATATGTTTCGCTCATTTTACATCTTAATATAATTAATTTTTCATCAAACCATTTTGAACTTTTAATAAATTACTAATGAATATAGGAAATATAAATCTACTTGAAAAATAAAAAAGATGGTTATAAATTTTAAAAGATAAAATATTTATTTTTTTAAATCTCTCAAGTATGCTTTAATTTCAAGCAGATGTTCATGTAAATCTTTTAATTTTCTTATTTTAACATCGCTTCCAATTATTTTTTCAATGATTTCATTGACCATTTGTAGATCCTTGTAAGCTTTATAACTTTCATAAGTTTGGGTTTCCAATGGACCGAACCATGGCTTTAATTTAGGTTCAGATTCTATTCTCCTTAAATCCCAATTAATAGATTCTTTAAACTCTTTAGTTAATGGCTTTAAATCGTATTCATTCCATTTTTTAATTATCCATGGTGCATAATCATGGAGTTTATCGTAATCAAGTTCTAAATCCTCACGCCATTCAAATTGATGATCCCAATTAGATGTAGCAATGTAATTATCGCTTGAAATTTTTTCAAAAGGAAAGAATCTCCATGAATTTCGATTTATGTTCTCACTCTTAAATGGAGTCCCTTCGCCATATTGAAAGAAAAAACCTATAGGTTTAATTTCTTTTTCATTATCCTTTGATGTTTTAAGATATAACTCGATTTGCGAGATATCTAACTTGCTTTTTAGAATTTCTTCCTGATATAATTTGTATATTATGTTTTTTGCTTTATTTGGATGACATTTTCCAGTAAAAATGGGGTAATATGTGAAGCAAAAATACTTCTCGTTATTAATATATGGAGTTTCGTGTATTTCAAACCAGCATTCTATCAACCTGATATTGATGTTAGATTTTAAATAATTAATTATTAAGAATAGAGCAATTATGGCACACGAAACTACAATTATAGAAAATAAAATGGGTGAAAAATAAATACTTGAGAACATTAATGACAATGCTACATATATCAAACAAGAACCTACCACGAGAAAAAAAGCGACCAACGAACCAAATGATTCGTGTTCCTTATCCTTCTTAGAATGTAAAATAGTGGGCGCTAATTCCAAAACAACATCTTTATTGTAATTATTTATAAAATCTTGAAAATCAACCCTAATCCATTTAAAATCAGTTGACATGATTTGATAGAGAGTAATTAATTGATTTTTTACTTAATAATAAATAAGGTATTTGTATAAAAAAATAATAAATCTTCTCTATAAATTTTTGTAATTTTTTGAATTTAGATGTAAATTAATTAAGATATTTAAAAATATTGAAAAATCTAGATAATTTAAATTTTAATCGTAAAAAAATGATAAAATCTAAACTCCATGATGCTTTTTATTTTCAATGAAATTAAAAAAAATTGAGCAATAACATGCTTGATTTCGAAGATTTTTTAAGGTTCATAAAATCTCAGGATTTTTATTCAAATCAAATTGTACATGTAGAGAGTTTTCCTGAACTTAAGGCGAGATTTGGCGAGTTAGATTTCTCTTTAAATAAGCGAATTAAAAGATGGCTTGAACAAAATGATATCAAATTATGGCGCCACCAAGCAGAAGCGATAAATCATATTTGGAAAGGAAGGAATACGGTCACGGTTACCTCTACATCTTCTGGAAAATCTTTGATATACAATATTTCTGTTATAAATTCGTTATTAAATGATGAAAAAATGACCGCTTTATATGTTTTTCCCACTAAAGCTTTAGCGAGAGATCAGTATCATGTTTTGCTCAATATTTTTAAAGAAATGCGCATAAAACAATCAAGAATAGGCGTTTATGATGGAGACATAGAGTCTAATGTAAAAAGATTAGTTTTAGCCAATGCAAACATAATCATTACAAATCCTTATGGTTTGCATTATTATCTTCCATGGTTCAAACAGAAATGGAGAAGATTCTGTCAATACTTAAAGTATGTTATATTAGATGAAATTCATGTTTATCGTGGAATTTTTGGTTCCAATTTTGCCTTTTTAATTAGAAGGTTAAAAAGAATTTTAAAACAGTTTAACTCTCATCCAATTTGGATTTTATCAAGTGCAACGATAAATAATCCAAAAAGTTTTAGCGAAAAATTGGTAGGAGAAGAATTCATAGTTGTTGATGAGGATGATTCGCCTTCAGGTGAAAAAAAGGTAATTTTATGGGATTTACCCTACGATGAATCATCAGGAAAGTATCGATCGCCCCATCAAGAAACTAAAAACTTATTTTTAGCCCATTTAAAATATAAGGGAGGAATTCAAACGCTCACGTTTACTGTATCGCGCAAAATGGCTGAATTGCAAGCGATGTGGGCTAAAAAAGCACTTCCTACTTTAAAAAATAGGATTTGTAGTTATCGTGCTGGAATAAGTAAGGAAAAAAGGAGAGAAATTGAGATTAAATTCAAGAAGAGAGAAATCTTGGGAGTAAGTTCTACAAATGCACTTGAATTAGGAATTGATATTGGATCTTTAGAAGCCACGATATGTTCGGGATTTCCAGGAACAATCTCCAGTTTTAGGCAACAAATAGGTCGCTCAGGAAGGGGATCATCTTTATCAATATCCACATTAATCCCCATGCAGGACCCATTAGATATTTTTTATGTTCATAATCCAGAAATTTTATTTGGTCCAAATACAGAGAATTTATTAATAACATTGTCCAATAAGTACATTTTAAAAAACCATATTTGTTGTGCTGCGAAAGAACATCCAATTCTCCTCGAAGATCATGAATTATTTAATGTCAATCAAGATCTCTTTCAAGAATGCTTGATGGAATTGACCAACGAATCCCTATTAATGAAAAGAGGAAACAAGTATTATTGGATTGGATCTTATTTTCCTAATGAAAAAATTAGCTTGAATAGCCTTTCTAACAAGATGTATAAGGTCATATTAGTAAAAGAACATACAGAAGAACTATTAACAGTAGAAGATGAAAGTTATGTTTTTAGGGACTTGCATCCAGGAGCAGTTTACCTTTATGAAGCAGAAACATACATTGTTAAAGATCTCGATTTAATCAACAAAAAAGTGTATGTTGAAAAGAAGAATGTTGATTATTACACCCAATCTTTAAAACATACAGATATTTTACCAATTGAGATAATTCAACAATATAACATGGGAGATGGACCAAAAATTGAAGTTTTTTATGGTAATGTTAAGGTGGAGCACGAATATTTTGCTTATAAAGTCATTAATTCTTTAACTCAGGAAGTTAT
>CAZIEC010000017.1:2635-6242 GCA_964538145.1 uncultured archaeon | reverse complement strand
TATGATGCTTATAGAGGAGGAATTGGAATTTCTGAACAATTATTTCATGATTTAAAGCAACTTTTGAATCTTACTCACACATTAATTAATTCTTGTAATTGTAAAACTCCAAATGGATGCCCCGCGTGTATAATGTCTCCTCGCTGTGGAAACCAAAATGAACCTTTGGACAAGCAAGGAGCTCTTTTTCTTCTCAAAAAGTTGCTAAGCATTGTATAAATTTGATGTTTAAATGTTTTTTAAAATGAATAATAAAAGGATTAAAATAATAAATGTAATAAGTTAAATAATCGAGTAAAAATCTTATTCTTTACTTTTACCATAGATTTTCTGAGGATCAAATAATCTTTTCTCGCAAATGACTAAACTTCCATTCACGAACTTTTTATGAAAACATGAATAATAACCTTCATGACAAGCTCCACCAACTTGTTTAACTTTGTATAAAATTGAATCATTATCACAATCGATAAAAATCTCTTTAATTTCTTGAAGATTTCCACTTGTTTCGCCTTTTTTCCATAAAACATTCCTAGAACGAGAATAATAATGAACATATCCCGTTTCCAAAGATTTTTTAACGGCTTCGGCTGTAGCAAAACCTAGCATTAAGATTTTATCTGAAGAAATATCTTGAGTTATAATTGGAATCAAGTTTCCTGAAATTTTTGTAAAATCCAAATTATTAATTAATTTTTTAATATCATCTTGCTTAATTTTTTTCATGATCATCAAAATTTATTAAATTTGGCGCACTTAATTATTATTATCTTTTTAACAATTAAAGTGAGAATTGTAAAAATGACATCAATAGACCCATGGAGTTCTTCGAACATTAAAGACGAGGAATATGACCGCTTGATAAGAGAATTCGGAATTATCGAAATTGACGAAAAAATCCGACAAGAATTCCTAAAACATAGATTTATAAGAAGAAAGGTGATTTTTGGTTATCGTGATTTGGAATTAATTTCAAAAGCCATCGAAAGAAATAAACCTTGGGCAGTCATGAGTGGAATAAAGCCTTCTGGGCCTTTTCATTTAGGAACTCTTACAACTGCATTAGAGATAATTGAGTTTCAAAAAATGGGAGCAAAAGCATATTATTGTATTGCAGATATAGAATCTTGGGAAGATAATGGAATTCCTTATGAAGAAGCAGAAGACAATGCCATAGACAATCTTGCTGATGTTTTAGCATTAGGATTAGATCCTTCACCAAAAAAAGCATATATTTGGAGACAATCTCAAGAAACTATAGTAAAAGACGTGTGCTTTAAAGTAAGCAGGTTAGTAACTCAAAGCATGTTAAATGCTATTTATGGTGAAAAAACATTTGGTCTTTATCTTTCTGCACTAATTCAAGTAGGAGACATAGTACTGCCTCAAGTATTAGATGGACCACAACCTACAATTGTTCCAGTTGGTATTGATCAAGATCCACACATAAGGTTAACAAGAGACCTCACTCGAAGATATTATAAAAATTTCTTTTTGCCCGGAGCCACTTACCACTTTTTATTAGCAGGAATAGATGGATCTGAAAAAATGTCTAAAAGGAATCCTAATAGTTACTTTACTCTCAATGAACCATTAGAATCGATTGAGAAGAAGATAATGGGTGCTTTAACTGGTGGTAGAAGAAATAAGAAAGAACAGCAAGAATTAGGTGGTGAACCTCATAAATGCATGATATATAAAATCTTAATGTATCATTTTGAAGAAAATGATGATGTTCTTGCTGAAGAATTTGAAAAATGCATTAAAGGAGAACTATTGTGCGGTGAACATAAAAGAACATGTGTAGAACGAGTTTTAAAGTTCATTAAAGAACATCGCAAGAAAAAGGAGAAAATGATCGATAAAGCTCGAACATTATTAAAAATAGACTAATTTTAAATTGCTTGTTAAACTAATTGAGAAAGAATTTTTGTTAAATCATCCACAAATTCGGGATATTTTTCCAAAAAGTCTTCTTTTAAATCTTCCTTAATTATAGCAGAAACGAAAAATGATTCGCTATTAATTTTAACTTGATGTAAGCATGATATTAGATTATCACCAACATTAATGACATTAAACTCTGGTTCGAAAGATTCTTCTTGCATTCTTTTTAAAACGAAGAAATTTTCTTTTATGGCTTCCAAGAATTCTACATAAATCTCAGGTTCTATGATTTTGTAATAAAATTCGCTAATTATAATTCCATTTTTATCAAGAATGATTAGGCTTTTACATTTAAAAATTTCGATATATTTTTCCAATAACTCAGATAAATCAAAGAATTTCTCATCAAAAATAGATAATCCATATGAAATTAATTGAATAATTGAAATAATGTCAAATATTGATGTTTGCTGAAAAAGAATTTGAAAATTTGAATATTTTTCCAAGATTTTATTTTTTAATGACTCAATTGAATTAAGAATCTTTTTATCATTTCTAATTTCTGGATCAAATTTATGAAATGAAACTATAACTGGGACTTGAATTTCATTACTTTGAAAATATTGAAGAATCATATCTAAATATTCTAAGGCTTGTTCATATCGTTTTTCATCTTGAATATCAATAACATAGACCAGTAGATTAGTATTATCAAAGAAAAGATCTCGCTTAACCATATAGATTTGACGGTATTGTTCCTGTCCGCCCATATCCCAGAAAACTACCTTATTACTCAGAAATTGGGTGGCTTTATATTCAATCCTAATGGTTGGAGTGATTGAAACAATATCCTTGTAAAAATCATATTTTTTATCAAGAGCGGTTAAAATAGAGGTCTTACCGGCATTATCTAATCCTGAAATAATTACTTTGATTATTTCATTAGTGTTTTGCTTGCTCATGTTTCATTTGACCTTATAGTTGATTATGTTTTAGATTTTTAACTTTCTAAAATCAATTTTTAATACTAATAACACTAAAATAGTTTTCATTTTTAACATTATGTCCAATTGGTTTTGTTCTTGATCATGCGTATTATTAGGATATCAATTAAAAGATATTCACATGTTATTCTCTTTTTTAATCTAGGTTTTTCATTAAGTTTATAAAAAGATTTTTCGTGATTCTATATTTTGATAAGAGTAGAATATAATTTCTTGGATAATTTAAATGCTAAATTGGATAAGTTGCATAAATTTGAAACCGTGTATAATAAATTACCTTCATTCAAGGTTCAATTAGAAGAAATGAATTTTAAAATAATTAAAATGATTAATAATTTAAAACAAGGTTATTATAGAGAACTTTATGCTTTATTAGTTGAAGAATATAATTCTCTATTAAAGAAAAAAAAAATGAATCATTCTCCAATGATTTGAACATAAATTGTCCTATGTCTGGGTTTTTCATCGAATTCACAAAACACTATTTGCTGCCAAGTACCTAAAATCAATTTCTTGTTTTTAAAAGGAAATGTTTGAGAAGTCTTGATTAAAAAGCTTCTAACATGACCAGATCCATTATGGTCTCCCCAAGTTTTATGATGACTATAATTTTTATCATACGGGAGGATCTTTTCTAAAAAATTCTCAATATCATGGTTTACGAGCCCTGGTTCATATTCAAGAGTCGAAATTGCGCCAGTTGATCCAGCTACATG
>CAZIEC010000017.1:0-2535 GCA_964538145.1 uncultured archaeon | reverse complement strand
TTTTAAAAAAATTATTAACTAATTTATCATTTTGAATCATATTACAAGATATTGTTTTTAATTGTTCTCGTTGATAAGTAATGAAAGATAAATTGAAAGAATTCTTAAAAAAGATCCATGACCCTAAAAATAGCATACCTCTTTATGTAACAATAATGGTTAGACCTGGAAAAAACATTCTTTCTTTTAAGATTAAAAAGGAAGAAGAAAATATTTTAAGAGTTCTTGCCCATGAAGAAAAGCGAAGTGGATGGTTCACGCATTCATTTCACATCCCCTTAAAAAATTTAGGACTAAAACCGGATGCAAAAAATAAAGAAATTATTACAGTATTAACTGAACCCCATAGAATTCAAAATAAAGCCACAAGAAGTTATGTTGAAGACATTTTAAGAAAATATGTAGATATCTTACCAGAAAAAAAGAGATTTTACTTTAAGACGGAGAGATTTAAGAAGAAAAAAGAATTTCAAACGGGAGTTAAATTAAAAGGCTTTTAATTGCCATCAATTTTAGGCATTCCACTCATGCTAAACTTTTCACTTTCAAGCGGCTTCTTACTTCTATATATATTTTCTTCTTGCTTTATTTTTCTACCGAATGTAATATAACCAGTATGACCTATCATTCTCATGTGAGGTCTTGTAGCGTTTTGCTTTACTTGATAAGTTCTTTTAAGTAATTCATAAGTTTTGATATCACAAAAATCACAGTCTTCTAAAGCAAATGTGGTTTTTTTTACTTGTTCTATAGTGGGTGAAAAAGAAGCTAGAACTCCACTGAGTTTCAAATACTTCTTCACTTTCTTTATTGCTAACCAAGGTTGTGGCATATCTAGGATAATAGCATCAACATTTTTGGGTTCTAAATCTAAATCTTCTTCAATTATGTTTGCCTTCTGAATGGTAACAAATTCATCTAACTTAGCTTTTTCTACATTTTTTCTTGCCCGTTTAATGTTTTTTTCTTTAACATCGTAAGAATAAACGTGTCCATTGGGCCGGACTTGATTGGCTAATAAACACGTGAGTGCCCCAGATCCACATCCCGCCTCAATAATGTTAGAACCAGGACTTATTCCAGAATATACAATAATTAAGCCAGCATCTTCTGGATAAATAATTTGAGTTTTTCTTCGCAACAAAACTGCTAAATCTGAGGGTAATGGTTCTAAAACGTAAAATTTATACCCTTGAGTTTCCAAGGGTCTTGAAAAGACGACTGTACCATAGGGTTTTCCAATAATGTCATTAAAATGAACTATTCCCCTATGCGTATGAAATTCTTCATCTTTTCTTGCTTGTAATAACCATCTTTTTCTTTCATCTAAAATTAATAAAATTAGATCATTCTCTTTTACTATTCTTGCTGGCAATTTTTATAGATTTCCTCGAATTAAGAGTTTTTATATTATCAAGAATTTACCATCTCTAAAAAATTTGTATTTATTGTTTGTATAATTAACAAGAGGATTTTTTTTTAAACGTTTATTTGAGCTGTATTTTAACATGTATTTAATTTATTTTTTAACAATTTTGTAGTTTTTTCAAATACTTTTAAAGAAGGAATATATTTTATCAAAAAATATAAAATAAATGATATATTGAATTAATTAAGTGTAAAATTCTTTATTTCTTCAGAAAATTACTTTAAAAAGAAATTTATATGAGTAATGAAAAATTTAGACCACATCAAGCTTCTTGGGTTTCTTTTAGAGAATTACAGCAACAAATCGAGGAATTTAGGGAAAAAAGAGATGAATTAAATAAAAAAACTAAATATTATATCAATGAACTGCAAACTATTGAGGAAGAAATTGAAAATCTTTTAAAACTTGCGAAAACTGATTATAAAAGAAAGAGAGATTATTGGAATATAAAAGTTCAAAAATTAAAACAAAAAAAGAACGAATATAAAGAGATATTAGAAAATTTATTAGAAGAAAAGAAAAAATTGCAAAAAAATTCTAATATAAAAAACAATACTAATAATGTTCTTTCAATTAAACAAATAGATAAAAAAATTAGCAAGTTAGAGCGCATTATTGAGACCGAAAATCTAGATATTTCTGAAGAAAATTCCATTATAGATAAAATTCGAGAATTAGCAGAATTAAAAAAGAAAATTCTGGCAGAACAAGTAGGGTCCGAATTATTCAAGTTGGAAAAAAAGATAGAAATTGTAAAAATAAATTTGAATAAAATTTACGAGCAATTAACTAAGTGGTCAAATAGATCTCAAAAATATCATTTGATGATGCGAGAAACTTATGAGAAAATAAATGAGTTAAAAAAAGAAAAAGAAAGATTGGAAGAAGAGTTAATTGAAAATAAGAAAGCTGCTGATGCCTTTCACGAGAAATTTTTAAGGGCAATGAATCAGAAAAAGTTATTATCCAGAAAAAATCGAAATTTCAAATATAGAAAGAATGTTAAAAAACCTCAGAAATTTGAGAAGAAAAGACTTGAAGAAATTGAAAAATTGAAGCAAGAGCAGCTAGCTATTGCCTTGGAAAAACAAAAAGCAGGAAAAAAA
>CAZIEC010000016.1:23175-27233 GCA_964538145.1 uncultured archaeon | reverse complement strand
CTCTTAGGATCAAAAATTAATTCACTTTTATTACCAATTATATTATATATTTTTGGCATGGGATAAGGAAATCGATTAGAAAATGTCAAGCAATAGGCTCCTACATTCGTGATTAAAATAACATGCCCACGTTTTAATTTCTTAGTGAAAAAATAATCCTTTACGAGTACATCTTGATCTGTGGGAACAATTCCTCCGATTGATGTCTTGTATTTATGAGGAGAGTCGATTAATGTTGCATTATAGAATCTAAGGGAGCATCTTGCAAATTTTGGGCACATGTTATTTCCGATATTCAAGTAAATCCAGCGATTTTCTAACACGTTTATTATTTTAGTAATGAAAATGCCCGCATCACCAACAAAATACCTTCCTGGTTCAAAATATATTTTATCTAAATCAATTGAATGGTCAATTAACATCTCTTTAATTAGTATTGCTACTTTTCTCAATTGATTTTTTGTCATTATTGCTGCTTCGGGAAACCCTCCACCGAGATTTACATTTTTTACGTGTATTCCATTATCTTTCAATAATTTTAAAGCATTTATTATGGAATTACAGTTCCTCTTAAACAATTCCAAGGAATTCATTTGAGTGGTATAATGCGATAAGATTGTTTCAATTTCAATGTTTTGAAATTTTTTAATGTATCTTTTCAAGATTTTTATATTTTGCACATTAAAAGAAATTCCTAAATTGCTGTTGTACTTTTGAGAATTAATTCTAAGGCAAATTTTTTGGATTTTTCCATATTTCTTGGCAAAATAATCGATTCTCTTCAAGTCAAATAAATTATACGCAATCACTTCCCTGATATCGTTTTGAAGACATTTCTCGATTAAACTTTCCGTTAAATATGGTCCTCCACAAATTATTTTAAAACCAGGGATGTTTAATTTGAGGACCAAGTCTAATTCAGGTTCCCCAACTATTTCTACACCAATTCCTTCTCTGGCTATTACTTTTATTACTTTAGGAAGAAAATTTGCTTTTACTGAATAAAAACACTCTGTATTCGGAATAGTGGATGTAAATGTTTGAATAAAAGATTTAATGTTTTCACGTATTCTATTTTCCAATATCACCATTATTGGAAGTTCTGTACATTTAATGAAATCATCTAATTTTATATCATCTAACCATACATTTTTTCCATCTTTCATCAAATATTGGTTTCCAGAAATGGGTTTTTTCACTTTTTCTAACACCTCAAGATATTTTTATAAAGTTTTTCCGTTTTATTAGTAATCTCTTGCCAAGATAATTCATTTCTAACTTTTTTATAACCATTGCTTGCTAATTTTTTATTCAACCTTTTTTTTCTCAAAAGAATGAGGATTTTTTGAGCTATATCCTGCTCATCATTAAAGTTTACTAGTAAACCATCAACATTTTCTTTAATTACTTCAGGAGTAGCGCCAATTCTGGCCCCTATAACGGGCGTTCTAGCAGCCCACGCCTCCAAAAAAGAGATGCCATAAGCATCACTCCTGCTAGGCATCACGTAAACATCGGATTCGATGAAAGCGGCAATCTTTTTCTCATCATAATAACCTTTTAGATTACTAGGTGTTAAATTAATAATTCTTGACCGATATTTCTTTTCCAAGTTTCTGAATTCACGATTAAATGCTTCCGTTGATGGGCCTATGAAGACGAAATAAACTTTTTTATATTTATTTATTATGAAAGGTATTGCTTTCAAGAGAGAAATTGCTCCTTTTTCAAAATTTTTATAACCACAAAATAATACCATTTTATAACTTGTTTCTCCGTTGTTAAAAAAAGTTTTTTTGAAAGATTTAATCTTCTTCTTTTTTAAAAGCTTAGGATCAAAAGTTTCATAATCCACGCCCATTGGAATCACGCTTATTTTTTCCTCAGAAATGATCTTTTTTTTTACTAGAAATTTCTTTTCTGCATTAGTACAAGCAATTAAATGATCAAAATTTTTAAGGATAGAAGTTAAATCCTTGTTTAAATATCGAGGATTGGCAAAATGAAAAAAAGGTGTACAGATTACAGGAATTTCTTGAGCCTTTCCGATCAATAGGGCAAATATTAAATTGAGATAAGGATAAAAAGTTGCATGAATAATGTCAAATTTTGGTTGAAATAATAAATTTTTCTCGAATATGTCTTTCATGAAAGGGCCATTTTTCACAAACTCATTTAGAGTTTTTTGTTTTAAGTTTAAAGTTTTCAAAACTGAACATTCATTAAAGATTGCTAATTTTTCTTCAAGAGTAAGGTCATGAGTTATTGGAAAACGATTTATTTCTAATTTATTTACTTTAAAATAATACTTATTTGATTGTTGAACCACTTTTCCATTTGATTCTCTTAATGCCATAAAATCTAAGGCATTTGAGGTATATATTTTTATGGAAAAAGAATTTTTAGAGTTAAAAATTTCTGCCATTCTTTGCATGTAAAATTCTGCTCCAGATATAGCAGGAAAATATCTTGTTGGAAAGTATAATATTTTTATCAAAATAATTGCATTTTATATTTGGTTAAACGATATTATTATTAATGATGGACAATCCTAAAGATTTATTAATTCAACTTTTCATTAAAGTCCAGGAAAAAAAGGAAATTGACGAGCAAGTTTTAAATTTTATAAACAAATATTTTTCTGGAGGGCCAGAAAAGGTATTAGACGTGATAAAAAGAGGAATAATAAAAAGAATTTATTTACCTTCAGAAAGGATCGCTTGGATTGCCATTGGCGATAATTCAGAACATTTATTATATCCGAAATTATTTTGTTCTTGTCAAGATTTTTATAAAAATGTTGTCATAAACCGGATTCGCCCTTTTTGCAAGCACTTGATTGCTCAAGTGATAGCTGAAGCTTTAGGACAATATAAAACGGAAAATTTGAGTGATGAGGATTTTAAAGAAATAATAAAAGAATTGTCATTATATTTCTAGTATCTTGGCATTTTTTATCGATAAACCAATCCTTTCATTAATGTTGATCTTCTTTTCTTCAGATAAAATCTCAGAGCGTTTTCCATGAGTTTCTGGATATTTTGGATTATATTGACAGCCGACTGTTTTTTGAGATATGATTTGGTATAAACTTAAATTCTCCACAATTTTAATTATGTCAATCTTGTTAAATCCAATTAACGGGCGAATTATTAAAAAATCATCCAGTAAATCATTGTACGCAATGAGATTATCGAGAGTTTGACTAGCCTGTTCTCCTAAGATATCTCCAGTAACGATATAATTAGTGTTTTCTAGTTCTCCAATTTTCATTGCAATTCTTAACATTAAACGCTTGCATAAAACACACGTTAATTTTCGCTCACAGTAGAGTTTAAATTGCTCTAAATTATCTTGATGTGCTATTACATACCATTTAAACTTTTCTTTTGGCCAAGCTTTAAACTTTTTAATAATCTTGATTATTTTATTTATTTCAAGATCCTGAGGGTCATTAGATGTTAAAAATGATAAAAATACAGGGTGAAAACCCCTCATCATCATTAAATATGCTGCAACTGGGCTGTCGAATCCTCCTGATAATAGAGATATGAATTTTTTCATTTTTTTTCATTCTCGTTAGAAATGGGTATTTTTATTTCCTCACGATCCCAATTATTCAAGTAATTATTATATTCTTCTAAAGAAATTTTTCTAGGGATTTCAATTTTTTTTAAATATTCTAATTCAGTGATTTTTAATTGTAAGTTCTTATTTACTTGAAAGAATTTTTCAGCGTTAGCAAATTCTTCCGGAAAGATTTCTTTTAAATCGTTCAAATTAGAATCTTTCAAAAAATCATAATACTTATTCACGAAACTACATTTATTATCTATGTCAATTTGAAAATTAAAAGCATCAACTCTTTTAAATGAGAGAGGAAATGCTTGGCAAGATAATGGTTTATCATTTTGAATCAAGCATCCAAAATTCTCTTGAAAAAAAGGACAGCAATTCCTAGATTCATCCATTAGAATTCTATACGTAAGAACTAATATTTTTTCATTCTTCACATCAGGAAACACTAAATCTTCAATTACCTTAAATTCAAGATTCAG
>CAZIEC010000016.1:0-23075 GCA_964538145.1 uncultured archaeon | reverse complement strand
ATTTAGGGTATAAAAAAGTTGACAGAAGATGGAATAAGGATAATCAAGCATGTTAATCTAACGCATGAAGATTTTATTAATCCAATTTGCATTCTTGGAATGCCAGGTATTGCAGATGTTGGAAAATTTGCTTTAGATTCATTGATAGGCCAATTAGATGCTCAAAATTTTATGGACATCATTTTTGACGATTACCCCGCAGGAGCAATAGTGGACGATAGCTTGTTAAGTGCTCCTAAGGCAGAAATTTTATTTTGGAAAGATTCTGCTAAAAAAAGAGATGTTATCTTAATAACAGCAGATGCTCAGAGCTTAACCCCAAAAGGCATATATAGGATTTCAAATTTTTTGACAGAAATAATTAATCAATTAAAAATAAAATTAATTATTGCACTGGGAGCATATCCAGTAAGCACGCAAAAACTAAATAAAAAAATACCTAAAATTTTTGTTAGTTCTACAGATAAAAATATCTTAGAAAATTTTTTAGCAAAAAATAATTGTGAAAAAATAGATAAAGGCGTCATAATTGGTGCTAATGGATTGATACCAACTCTCGCAAAAGCGAGATTTAACATTGATGGCATTGTCTTGCTGGCAGAAACTGATAATATCGCCATGATCAACGAAGATATCACAGATCTAAAAGCTTCAATAACATTGTTGGAACTTTTAAAGGATTCATTTACTTTACCAATTAAAAAAATTTACAACTTGGAAAGCATAGAAAATATCACGAAAAAACTTCAAAACAAGAGAGAACAATTAGAAAAAGATTTAGATTATTTTCAAGTAATTGAATCTGATGATAAGAGAAAGTCTTTATACATTTGATATTTCTAAGAACAACATTATTTAAAGGTATAAAACCTGTTTATTTTAATTAGGTAAAATATATTAACGAAAAAATATTATTTTTCATTATGAAATATGTCTGTGCGAGAAAAGGTTGTGGTAAGGAAGTGTCACTTCAAGATTTAAGCGCACTTCCGGGAATAAAGTGTTCTCATTGTGGGTATAGAATTCTATATAAAAAACGCCCTGATATAATTAAAAGGATCAAGGCTCGTTAATTTAAATTCTTTTTTTAAGACTTAATTTGGCATCCCAAGAAATTTATGAATTCTTTATATCTATTCCGAATTGTTGCTTCGGTCACGCCTGCAGCAATCGAAATCTCTTTTTGAGTCCTATGCTCACCTTCTTGTATTGCAGCAATATAAAGCGCAGCACCCGCAAGTCCAGTTGGAGCTTTACCTTCAGTTAGATGATATTTTTTGGCTAGTTTTAAAAGTTCTGCGGCTCTATTTTGAGTTTTTCCAGATAGTTTTAATGCAGCACAAAATCTTGGGACAAATGTAATGGGAGATTGTACGTTTGGGTTAATTTTAAGTTCTTGTAAGATGAGACGATAACATCTGGAAATTTTTCTTTTATCTACGGTTGCAAATTCTAAAAAGTCATCTAATGTCTTTGGAATTTTATTTAATTTGCACGAAAGATAAATTGAAGCAATTAACATTGCTTCTATTGATCGTCCTCTTATGAGATTACGATTAGCAATTTTTCTATAAATATGTGCTGCAGATTCCTTTATATCTCTTGATAAATTTAATTGAGAGGCAAATCTATCTAATTCATTCATTGCATGAGCTAAATTTCTATCGATTGATTTGTTTGTACGGGTTCTAATCTGCCATTTTCGCAGTCGGCATACTTCAGCTTTCATTTTTGGACTAATTGTTTTTCCATAAGCATCTTTATTCTTCCAGCCGATCACCGTGCTTAACCCTTTATCGTGTAATGTGAGAGTTGTTGGCGCGCCAACCCTGATTTTTTTATTAGCTTCCTCAGAGGTAAAAGCTCGCCATTCTGGTCCATTATCGATCAAACGTTGATTGATGACCAAGCCACAATTATTACATGTTAATTCCCCCCTTGTATTGTCGGAGATTAAATTAGTGCAATGACACTCGGGACATGAATTTAAATTATTTTGATTAATTGAGAGATCCAATAGTGATCAACCCTTTCTATAACACTTCCTTAATTTCAAAAATAATTTTCGAACATTTAAATGTTTGCGTTTTCATGATAAATCTATTATTAAAATTCTAATAAAATATCAAAATTATTCGCGATTATTAGGAAAAATTTTAATAAGATCAATTTCTCAATTAATATGATGCGACATTATTATAAAAGCCATGGAAGCCACTGCTTTCTCAGAGCTTTTTTAACGCAATGCCCGAGATGTGGGAAAGATGTTTTATATTGGGAATGCACGCATGGTAGCAAGGTCTTTTTTGAATATCCACCACATGGAAAGCTCATTAAGCATTATTGTCGGCAGAGTCTGACAAGATATACTAAAAGAATAAAAGAACAAGTTATAGTAAGAATCCCTGAGAAAATTTTTGAATCGAGCAATTTCACGTGTCCCTCCTGTGGAAAATTATTTAAACGAGAAATTGATTTAATGAACCACGTAAAATCAATGAAAAAGAACGATGTTTTACATGAGAGTTTTTTAAAAAATGAAATTACATTTATTAGCAATGAAATTCATGATAAAAAGAATATATTTAGTGATTTACCTAAATTTGGAAAGATTACAATCAAGAAAAAAAAGGAGGAAGAATAATTTTTTTTTAAGATTTATAATAAATTAACATGAATGGATGCGTTATATCAAGCCTTTTTGAATTGCAAATCAATATATATATTTAGTTGTATTAATAAAATATTATTAATATTGATAAAAAGAATTCAATAATTTTTAAGTAAAAAAAATAATTGAATCAGGGAGATAATATGCCTTCTGATCCAGCTACGGCCGTTTATAATTTAATGAAAAAAGATCCGAGCATAATTGCTGCTGCTGTAATAAGAGGGAATCGTGAAATCGTGTTTTCTACAGATAATTGGGATATTAGTGGAGATGTTGATAAAGTTATTTCAAGTTGGAATAGTCAAAATGCTCAATTCATAATAATTTCTGGTGTAAAATATTCAATATTGCAATGTACCACTGAAAGATTAGTTGCAACTTCTATTAGAGGAGAGGGACACATCTTAGGGGCAAAAGATGAAAATTATAAGTTAATCGTATATTTGGAGCCTGATGGTGAACCGATGGGAGCAACAATGGACACTGCTAGGGCTTTAGCAGAAATGAGCCCTAAAGAGACTGTTTATGACCAAGTTCAAAGTGGTTACGGTTCGTCGGGAGTAGTCGGTCAAGTTGGAACTTCGAGTAGTGGGAGCACTGTTGATCCGATGTTAAAGGGAGAAATTCAATCTTTCTTAGAATGGATAAAAGATCAGAATGGTTTAGCAGGATATGTTAATTATTATCTCCAACAAAATAATTCTCAAATAATATCAGAATTAGCAAGAATATATTATGAATTAAGGCAAATTTTTGGCGCTTAAATAAGTCATTTTGGTTTATATATCATTTTTTTTAAAAATTTAAACTAAACATAAAATTAATTGTTTAAAGAATATTGTTAAACGTAATTTTAATGAATGAGAAAAAAGATAATCTCGATTCTGATAAAAAGGGGGAAAAAGAAGCATATAATTCCAATAAGATAAAATTGGATTTTGAATACACTTCTGAAGAAGAAAAACTTTTAGAGATCCCATTAATTCCAGAAGTCCCTAAACAAAAAAACAAGCTAGATGTCAATTCTTTAAAGATTTCAAAAGAACTGTTAAAAAAGAGAAAGAATCTTGAAGAGAAAGGTAAAAAATTAGTTTTAGTTAACTGTGATAGATGCAAGGAAGTCATCATTGTTCCCATTCCCGATTATTTGATCCTAAATTCACAATTACCGATTGTTCCCGTTAGCTATGTTCATAAAAATCCTTCTGGAGAAGATTTGCATTGCATCACATTATTCTTGGACCATGATTTTGATGTTCGAAGGCAACGGATATCTGAAGTAGTCTTAGATAAAGCATGTGATAATGAATAAAGGTTAAGATTATAAAAAAACAATGTTTTTTGAAATACGATTCAATTTCAAACTTTTTTTGTATCGTAAAAAATAATATATGGGATCTTTTTCTTTAGAAAATAATGAACCTCATAAAAATCATTTTTAAAAGGTGAATTTAATATATCCGGATATTATGGAAAAAAAATTAGATTAGAGAGAATTATCAATAGAGAAACGAAAAGGACCGTAATTATTCCAATGGATCACGGGTTAACTGTGGGACCAATTAAAGGAATTGAGAAAAACTTAGGAGAAATGGTGAATAAAATTGCTTTAGGGGGCGCAAATGCCGTATTGGGGCATGTTGGGATTCCCTTATATGCTCATAGAGGATATGGTCCTGATATTGGACTTATATTACACTTATCCGGTTCCACTTCTTTAAGCCCAGAAACTAATTACAAAGTTCTAGTTAATACTGTATTGGAGGCATTAAAATTTGGAGCAGATGGCGTTTCAATCCACATCAATATAGGTACGAAATCGGATCCTGAAATGCTCGAGATATTAGGACAAGTTTCTCGAGAATGTAGAGAATATGGGATACCTTTATTGGCAATGATGTATCCTAGAGGTGAAAACATTAAAGATGAACATGATGTAGAAGTAGTGAAGATAGCTGCACGTGTTGCTGCAGAATTAGGCGCAGATATCGTTAAAACAAATTGGACAGGAGATCCAGATTCATTTAAAGAAGTCGTAAAAGGATGCATGGCTCCAGTAATAATTGCAGGTGGTGAAAAAACAGGGATTAGAGGAATATTAGAAATAACTAAACAATCCATAGATGTAGGCGGCGCCGGAGTTGCTTATGGAAGAAATGTATTTCAAGCAAATGATCCTACTAAGATTGTTAAAGCACTATGTCTAATTGTCCATGAAAATTATGAAGTAGATGAAGCCATGAAAGAAGTTAAACTCATAGAATAAAATTATTACTTAAAAAAAAATTATTAATAATCATGATTAAACCGATCATTGATACCACGCTAAATATAAATGATTCTAAAATATATATAATAATTTTAAAATTGCATAAAAGTTATTTATTTTTGATTTCTGATGTTGAAGATTTTGGAATCGGAACGGTTTCAATGGGAATTCCTTCAACCCTCAGTACTTTAAAACCTACGTCTAGTTCTTACCAGCTTTTTGGAGTGCAATCTGATTTATTAAATAGAACAATTGTAGAGAGTGCATCTTATAAACTTAATTCTCCAGTGTTATTAATTTTATATTTAAAAGATCAAAAAGTTGATCAAGATATGGCTAAGAATTTAATTAAATCATTAAATTCTATTTTAAAAGAAATCTCCGAAAAAAATTTATAGTAATGTTAATTTTTAAAAAATAATATCAAAGCAGGGATAACCAAGCCCGGTCAATGCATTTTCCATGAATTGTTTTTTAGGAAAAATCGACTAACGGTGATGGACTCAAGATCCATTGGCATAGGCCTGCGTGGGTTCAAATCCCACTCCCTGCATCTTGCTTAATTAATTTTATTTAAAAAGATGGGCGTTAGCTAATTTTAATTGTTTTTCGAAAAATTGTAATTTCTTGAAAGGATGTAATTTATTGAAGAAAATATTGGTGAAAGATTAACCTCTAAACATAAACATCATAACAAAAAGTACTGCCATCATTGAAAACATAATTAACATTTGAATCCTACTACGTTTTTTATTTTTTTTCTCTTTCAAAAGATATTTATCCTTACAAGCTTGACTACAAAATTGCTTATCTGAAGGCATTGCTTTTCCACAGATGGGGCAATGCAAGTGAGGGCCCCATTTTCTTTTAATTTGTTCCTTCCATGATGATTGAGACATGATTCTTTTCTACTTTTCTTTTTTAGAAAAAAAGTAATTAAAATATATTTGTAAAAAAGAGTTATTGATTGATAAATGTTCCTCTTATCTTAGATTCTCCTTTTAAAAACTTTTCAAATTCAGATAAATCCTTTCCGGAAGTAATTATTATATTAATATGACTCCTTTTTAAGATTTGCAAGGATACTGCATCAAAAATCCTGTATTCTCCTGCATTGGCTTGCTTATTATCGGTATTTTTCAAAATCATTTCTTCTAATTGCTTATAATTGAGGTTTTCTATTAATTTCGCACTTGGATCTTTCTTTGGATCACTTGTATAGATGCCTGGAACATCCGTTAATATTATGAGCTTGTTCACATCACAAAACTCCGCAACTTCTAATGCAACTGAGGTTGTAGATTGCCCTGGTTGAAGTCCACCCATTACTATAATTTTTTCATGAAGTAAGGCACGAGCCAACTCTGACATGGTTTTAGGAACTACGGGATATGCGTGATTACCTAAAGCAGTAATTATTAACCTTGCATTAAGGCGTGAAATTTCAATTCCAAAAAGGTCACATAATGATTCATTAGCATTAAAATACCTCATAGCATTTATATAATCCCGAGCTATCATTCCGCCTCCGCAAACAACAGTCAAAACCTGATACTTGTATTTTCTAGTTAAAATTCTAGAAAAATCTTGAATGAGATCCAAATTAAATTTGTCATGTTTGGATATTAGCAGCGATCCTCCAATTTTTACAATGATGTTTTCCATAATAATCAAATTTGATTTTTCTTTTTATTTTAATTATAATCTTTATTATAAATTAATTTATTCTTGGTCATGCCTATAAAAACTAGAAAGATAATTGTAAAAGTCCCTCATAGGATCTCTGGATTCTTTGAAATTGTAGATGAAAGAGAAGGAAAAAAAATATTAAATCCCGAAGAAATAGGATCTAGAGGTGCTGGATTTAATTTAAAAGCATTTGGGACGACAAAAATAGAAGTAGACTTTTTATCTTTAAATGATGAGTCTGATTGCTCCATTTACATAAATAATGAAAGATTGGACCATAAAGCAGAAACAACCTTTTATATTTATAGTCGTGTTAAAGATTTATTAAAAAAACCATTTAAAGCTAGAATATCTCACTATTTTGACTTACCAATAGGTAGTGGTTATGGAGCAAGTGGTTCTGGAGCATTAGGCTCTATAGTTGGGTTGTCTAAATTATTGAAACTCAAGCTAAATTTCAAAGAAATGGGAAGGATCGCTCATATCGCAGAAGTAGTGAATAAAACTGGATTAGGAACAGTATGTGGTCAAATAGGAGGAGGATTGTGCATGTTAATTGAACCGGGATACCCGTGCCACTTCAAGCGAATAAACGTGCCAAAAGGCATTAAAGTGATTTGTACATCATTTGGAATGATACATACAAAATCCATATTATCTAACCCTAATTTAAATGCTCTAATCAAGGAGGAAGGGAAAAAAGCTTTAAAAAAATTGATGATTAATCCCACTATACAAACATTCATTGATGCATCCATTGAATTTGTAAAAAACACACGTATTTTAGAAATTTTAGAGCTAGATAAAGTAAAAGAATTAATGGATGAATTAAATCGGTTAAACATCTTGGGTGCTAGCATGAACCAACTAGGAAAATCCGTGTATGCTATTTGTAAAGAACAAGATTTAAATCTCGTCATGGAGATTTTTGAAAGTTTTAATAACAAAAAAGATATATATATCTCCGAGATCTATAAAAAAAATCCTATTTTAATCCAGAAATGAAATTCTAAAATTAGAATCGAATAATATTTTTTATTAAAATGAAGAATTTAAGGATTTTGATTTCATTGTTGCTGCTTCAACTGCTCTAATCAATGTAGCTCTTAATTTTGCAGATTCAATTTCGTGAATTGCAGTTATTGTTGTTCCTCCGGGAGTGGCAACCATATCTTTCAATTCTCCAGGATGCTTTTGAGTTTTTAATAATAATTTTGCAGAACCTAATACTGTTTGTGCTGCTAATTTCTGCGCAATATCCCTTGGCAAGCCCATTTTTACGCCTCCATCAGCTAATGCTTCAATGATTATGAAAATGTATGCCGGCCCGCTTCCTGATAACCCGGTTACTGCGTCTAAATGAATTTCATCTAATTCAACAACAATTCCAACAGCCCTGAAAATTGATTTTACAAATTCTAAATCTTCTTTTAAAATATGTTTGTTATAAGCAATTGCAGTTGCGGCTTCTCCAACAAGGGCGGGAGTATTAGTCATCACTCTAAATAACCCAATGTCATTTTTAAGAAACTTCTTAATATGTTTTAATGAAACTCCCGCAGCAATAGAAATTAAAATGTTACTTTCAATCATTACATCAGATATTTCTGTTAATACTTTATCAATTACCTGTGGTAATACTGCCAATAATACGTATTTAACGGATCTTGCTAAATCAACGTTACTTTTTGCCGCAGCGATATTAAATTGATCAGCATATTTTTTAAGGACTGTATCGTTAATGTCAAAAATCATTATCTCATCTGGTCTAAGAGCATTTGTTGTCATTATTCTTTTTAGGAGAGTTGATCCAATTTTACCAATACCAATAATTCCTAATTTTTTTTGATGCATATTAATGTTTTATAGGAGCTACCAAAATAAACTTATGATTATTAGTTAATTTTTATAAATCTAAATAAAGTAAGAACAAATTCATCAATGAGCATAGATTTTAGAAGAAGCTACTTCCAAGGAGATCTATATCTCTAATACCGTAATCGTCCCATAAATTCTTTATTAAAAAAATTGAGTTTTTAATTTTCTTTTTTTCATGAAAACCGAATTTTTGGAAGAATTTAATTCCATCAATGTAATTAACTGGTAAGGTTATAATTATTGAGGCTGTTTTTTTTGATTTTTCTATATTAATGAAAGTTGTTAACAATTTTCTTCCAATATTTTGTTTACGATATTTTGGAACCACATATATTAATTTCAAAAAGACAATTGGCAAGATTTTTTCAAGAGAGTCTAATTTTTGGGCTTTTTTATCAGCAATTAATAACCCTACTAAATTTTCATCATGGTAAGCGCATAAGATGAAATAATTGCCCTCAGCATAATTATAATAAAAATTATCAAGCAATTCTAAATAATCTTTAGCACATAATTCCAAACTAACAAGATCTTCTTCATTATTAATTTTAATTATTGTTTCAAGGGGGACCAAGATATCTCACCTAATATCACATATTATCATGAATAAAGGTGTTTGACCAAATCCTCGATTAATTCTCGTTTAATTTTACCATTTAAACGGTCATGGTTTTCACAAACAATACTTCTTACACCAATTATGTCTGGAGAGATTTCTTTAATATTGGGGAGATTTTCTAACATCAAGTTTCCTGCTAGAGCAACTTCAAGGCCAAATTCTGTAGCCATTTCTTTAAAATCAATTAATTGAGAGACCGTTAAAAAATCAAATAAACCCTGTCCATCTTTAATGCAAGTATCCAACATTGCAATATCAGCGCCAGATTCAGCAGCAATTACAGGTATTTCAAGGAAATTGGGAGAGCTTTTCAATCTAATCTTATCCGCATATCCTGCCGCTACGATTTTTATATCATTATCATAATCTTTAACTCCTTTAACAACAGCTTTCATCAATTCAATGCCTTGTTTAACGTCTTTAGGGCCTTTCAGTCCTACTTTTATTATGTCTGCTCCCGCCATAGCAGCTCCTAAGGCAGCAAGGGAAGCAGATCCCGGAAGGAAGGGAAAGTCCCCGATTGTAGCACTTAATAATTGCTTGCTATGAGGAGGGATCATGTTTTTCATTGCTTTTATGATCCAAGGAAAATTTGCACCAAGAGAACCTTCTTTAGGATTTTTACAATCGATATAATCAACCTTAGAATTAATAGTAATTTTTGCTTCTTCTAAATCTTTTGGACTTATTAATAACTTAATTTTACTTGTCATAATTAGATAAATTTGAACATGTAGAATAATTTGATAATCTATTTATTTTTTCTATTAAAATTGATAAATTAATATTTAAATTTAAAACATGCAATATTGATTATAACATTCTAAGAAAAAATTGTCATTTTTTTATTTATTTCTTTTTTTTAGATTTCAAAATAAAATCTTAAAAAAACTTATTTTAATTATTAAAAGAAGAATTCTTTCTATATCCATATAAAAGTTTAAATTATATAATTATTATTAGATATAAAAAAAAGATGGTTTAATCATGTCTCCAAAAGAAATCACGAAAGTAGATATTACTACTGAGGTTTTTAAAGAACCTATTGAAGTCATCAAAAAGTTAACTGCACATTTAGAAGGTTTGAAATACACAAAAGTAATCCAAACATTTGTAATGGAAGATAGAAGATTAAATTTATTTGTTGAGAGTGAAGGAGCAGGTAATTTTAAGGGAAAAGTAGTTTGGATTGGTAATAAAAAAGATGAAAGCATGGGTACGGTTTTTTGTGTAGAAAATGGAACCGAGCTGAAACAAATAACCCCTACAGCAGAAAATACTGATAAAGTGATATTAGACACTAAAAAAGAAACAATCCGCATAATTACAGCTTCAAAGACAAAATGTGCTGTATGTGGCAAGAATATTGAAATATTTGATGAGGTTGCAGGGTGCCCATTATGCGGCGCTAAAGCCCATAAGGATCACATGGTTGATTGGATACGCTTGAAACATTCTTGTCCTGTTTGTAAGAAAGCATTAAATGTATCCTCAAGTGGAGTAATCTTCATTGATTAATCCATCATTTTAATTAATTCTTGAACTTCAATCGTCCCATCATATAAAGCTGTCCCGATTAAGAGACCAGAAAATCCATTTTTCTTATATAAGCGCACGTCGTCGAGATCTTTTATCCCACCTCCCACGTACACTAATTTATCAAATATGTGCCTTATTTTAAGGTAAATTGGTGGGATTCCTCCAAGTTTTTGCCCAACTCTATATAAATCTAATAAAATTAATTTATTAACATACATTTTTTCTACTCTTTTAACTAATTTTTCTAAAGAAAGACTCTTAAATTCTTGAATATTGGACATTAATTTTCCTTGATATAAGTCTAAAGAGAGAATAATTTTATTTGAACCAAAAATTTCAATGGCTTTTTCTATTACTCGAATATTTTCAATAGTTTCAAGGCCTAAAATTAAATCATGGAATGGGGCATCAATGAATGGATATAAATCTTTTATTTTTGATATTCCAGGATCGAGAGAAACATTTATTTTAAATTCTTCTATTAATTTAAGGATCATTTCCAAATTATTTCCTTTTTTTGTAATTGCATTTAAATCTGCCATGTAAAAATCTTTAAATCCATGCTTTAACTTGAGAACACTTATAATCTCTTTGGGATTACTTGAATTAAAAAGATAGGACTGTAAAGGTTTATACCTAGCTCTATCTCCTTTTATTGCGTGAACTGCACTTGAATTTAATATATCAAGTACAGGAAATATCTGGAATTCGTTATTGCTCATAATGATTTCCAATTAGCCATTCGATTAAAAATTTATGAAATTAATCCTTGAAGCTCTTCTTTTTTCTATATAAATAAAATTGAATTAAATATTTAATAGATGATTTTTTATATAATCCTTTAAAAAAATATATAGATATTAAAATTATAAAGATCAAAAAGAGATAATCATGACAATTGAAAAAATCCTGGAAGAAATTTTAGAAAAGTCTGGTTTATCTAAGAAAGAGATTGAAGATTTAATGAAAAAGAAAAAAGAAGAATATACTGGTTTTCTTTCAGATAAGGCAGCTATAATTTTGGTGAGCAATGATTTGGGAATTAAATTAGATTGTATTCATGGTGAGAGTACAATTGTAGATAATTTGGAAACTAAAATTTCAGATATCATGCCAAATCTAAAAAATATCTATATTGTTGGTAGAATTAAAGAGATTGGGCGTGTATTTTCTTTTAAAAGGAATGATGGCAGTTCCGGGCAAGTAGGCTCATTCATCTTGAGTGATGATACGGGAGATATTCGCATTGTTTTATGGGATGATCAAACAATGATATTTAAAGAGAATGGCTTTATAAAAAATGAGGTTGTTAAAATAATAAATGGATATTCTAAAAAAGGTAGACTTGGGGATGTTGAAGTTCATGTTAGTAGATTAGGAAAGATAATATTATCTCCTGATGATGTTGATTATAAAAAAATTCCAAAAATAAAAGAAGAACTCATTAAAATTGATAAAATAAATATAAAATCAAGATCAGTTTCGATTAAAGGACAGATTATTAATAAATATCCCATAAGAGAATTTAAAAGAAAGGATGGACAGGATGGAAAAGTACTGTCCTTAAATGTAATGGATGATACAGGAATGATAAGGGTTGTATTCTGGAACGAGGATACTGAAAAAGTAGATAATCTTTCAGTTGGGGATGTGGCAATATTTAATGGGTTGAGCCCCAGAGAAAGCAATCTCAATCCGAATGTTATTGAGCTATTTGCAAGTTCTAACACTATAGTTAAAAAAGTAAATGAGGATATAAAAATTGAGAGTAAATTGGTCGAAAAAATAAGCGACATTCAAAAGGAAAACAATCTCATCTCTTTTAAAGGGATTATATCTTCATTAGATGATTTAAGAACGGTTCAGACAAAAAATGGAGAAGAAGTTGAACTATTAATTTTTAAAGTATGTGATGATACTGATTCAGTTAGGGTTTCTGCGTGGAGAGATAAGGCAAAAATTATATCCAATGAGTTAAATGTAGGAATGGGTGTTTTATTAAAGAATGTCAAAATTAGAGAGAATCCTATTTTAAATCAAAAAGAAGTTACGATGATTAACATTTCCACGATTGAAAAAATTGATTTAAAGATAAAAGATCTAAAACTCCATAAAAAAGATGATAAATCCATAAATAAACCAGTATTTAAGAAAGAATTTACTAAAATTAAATTGATTGAAAACCCCGGAATGTATGAGATAAAGGGTAGTATAATTAAACCACTTTCATTTAATGACGTGATTATTTATGATGCTTGTCCAAACTGTTTAAAAAAAGTGGATAATTGCACTTGTAAGGAAATAATGCCTTCAGAAAAAAGAATGATCGTAAAAGCTTTAATAGACGATGAAACTGGAAGCATTAGAACAACTTTTTTTGGAGATATGGCACAAAAATTATTAAAGATGACACCAGGAGATGTTCAAAAAATTTTAGATGATGGTGAAACCATTAATCAAATAGCAGGAAAGGAATTAATCATAAGAGGTAAAGCAGAAATAAATACATTTAATGAAATGAGTAGGCTCGAATTCAAGGTATATGATTTTATGGAAGTAGATGCTGAAAATGAATTGGAAGAATTAATTAATGAACTTGGCATTTAAAGTAGTTTAAAGTACTATTTTTATTAATAATTAAATTATTTAATAATAATCTAATTATTTTGAAAAAAATGTTTTAATCATGAATGAAATAGAGATCGTCGGTTTAGGCGAAATTGTAGTAGATTGGGTAATGCAAATCCCTCATTTTCCAAAGCCTGATGAGAAAATTGATGCCTTAAGCGAAAATATTTTTCCAGGTGGAGTCACTGCTAATTTTTTAGTTGCTGCCTCTAGATTAGGTGGAAAATGTGGTTTTATTGGTGCTATTGGAGATGATGAGTACGGAAATTTCTTGGTTAAAGATCTTAAGGATGAGAGTATCGATACGACGCTTACTTTAAAAAAACCAGGCATGAAAACCCCTATTAACTTCATTTTTGTTGTTAAGGGGGAAAAAACTATCATACAATCTCCACACATGCAGACCACAAAATTGGATATTTCAGATTTAGATGATTCATATATTGCACGAGCAAGGGTCTTGCATACTACTATGATTCACTTAGATTTAACCAAAAAAGCATTTAAAATTGCGAAAGAAAATGATGTAAAAATTAGTATTGATTTAGAATCTCAAATCGCAAGTAAGGGTTGGCAATCATTAAAAAACTATCTCCTACAAGCAGATGTTTTAATCCCAAATAAGGAAGGTGCCAAATCCATTACTAAGACAACTTCTCCCGAAACTGCAGCAAGGATACTCGTAAAAAAAGGGATTCCTATTGTAATAATAACACTAGGTGAGAAAGGGGCATTAATTACCACGAAAAAATATCAGAAAAGAATTCCTGCTTTTCATGTTAAGAATGTTGTTGACACGACTGGAGCAGGAGATACATTCAATGGTGCATTTACAGTGGCATATTGGCTAAAAAATTGGGATGTTGAAAAAGCTTGCTTGTTTGCAAATGCTGCTGCAAGTTTGAAAGTTCAAAAATTGGGTGCAAGAGTTGGCATGCCAAGCGAGCAAGAACTTGAAAGATTCTTAAAAAAGCATTATGATGATTTCTTTAGTTAACTCATTATTATTATGCTAGGCACTTAATTTTTAGGAATAAATCACGCAGATCTTTTCAAATTGTTCATAATCTAAATGTAATTTGCTAATTTTTGCTGAAAGGCTTTCGATCGATGTTTTCTCAAATGATTCTGTAAATGGCCAAATTCCTATAATGATATCTCCTAAATCTTTAGTATTACCTATAAGAAATCCCTTTAATTCTCTTTCTTGCTTTTTTATCAAAAGAATCACGATGTAATAATTAAAATTCAAACCAAATTCATTTCCAAAGCTCAACACTTCTCCTATATTTTGGAAATTGATGATGTTTGAACTACTCTTTTCTTTTAATTCTGGAAGTAAGTCAGGAGGTATTTTTATAAAATGGTCGGTTTGGAGTCCTTTAAAAGTCAGTGTTAAAGACCTACTATGATCTCCATCCAATCCTTTAAAGATTACCTTATAAGTTGGAGAATCCATCGAAAAATTAAATTATTTTATTAATTTTGTTAAATTAAAAATATTTTAGAAATTTGATAAAATAACGCTATTGCTTGGAACTTTTTCCCATATTTTCTTGTATTATGATGTTCTCTTCTGGAAAACCTAAGTCCATCAAGAATTTTTTCATTTTGAACTTATGGTCACCTTGTAATTCAATTTCATTGCCTCGTACTGTACCCCCAGATGCACACTTCTTTTTTGCCTTAGTCAAGATATCTTTTAAATTAGTGTCAAAATTTCCCTTAAAAGTTACGACAGTAACAATTCTACCCCATTTCCTTTTATCGTTTGATATGATAATTTGTTGCTCGTCTGCATTTAAACTATCGCAAATGCACAACTCTTTTGGAAAACTACAAACTGGACAAATTTCTTCGTCTTTAATACTTTTTATTCACAACCTTTGTAATTATGATATATTTATTAACTATTGATCTAAAAAATAATAGAATAAAATCTTATAAAAATCTTATTTATTTTTATTTAAGATAAATCTTTTCTAATAATATAGTTTTTTATATATTTTTAAAATGGGGTTCACATGCTTTTTTATCGTTCTCGAAACACGTTATCTTAATTTCATTATCGCTTTTTTATTTTGTTTGATTGATATTTTTAGGAGAATGATTATTTTAAAAAAAAAATTGAAAAATTTTTTTTAAATGAATAGAATCATTTTTTTTTCAAAAGAATATTTTAATTATTTAAATCGATAAATTTTTATTTACTAAGTAAGTATTCTAATTTATCTTAAAATTTCTTTAATTAAAATTGAGAATGGCATCTCTATTCTTTAAGTCAATTGTAAATAAAGAAAATGTGAAATGAAGAATGGAAAAAATATGGATTTTTAAAGTGATCATAGCTGGAGCAGGTGGTGTGGGAAAAACCTCAATGGTTACTCGTTATTGCACCGGAAAATTTCAAGAAGGATATAAAATGACGATTGGAGCGGGTTTTCACACAAAAACAGAAGTATTGGATACCGGAGAAACTGTAAAAATGCAATTATGGGATTTTGCAGGAGAAAAGCGCTTTCGAGAATTATTGCCAGATTATTGCAAGGGTGCTAGTGGTGCATTTGTATGTTTTGACGTGACTGATTATGATACATTTAGAGATGTCCCTGAATGGTTAAAAATAATCCGCCAAAAAGCAGGTTTTATTCCAATAATTCTTCTTGGGATGAAATGGGACTTGCCAAATCATGAAGTTGATCCAGAAATTGCCATTGAATATGCAGAAAGAGCAAAATGTAATCAATGTGTCTTTTGTTCTTCAAAAGAAAACATTAACATTAATGAATCATTCCAAGCAATGGCAAAATGGTTAATATATTATGCTCAAATGGGATAATTTAAAAAAATAAACGCTTTTTTTAAGACTTATTATGATTAAGTATTGGATGCCACATTTTAAATGATGCTCTTTCATAAAAATGGCTTTAAAAAATGGAAAAGAAAGTAAATAATGGAAGCGCCCCCGCCATGGCTCGAACATGGGACCGCCCGGTTAACAGCCGGGTGCTCTACCTACTGAGCTACGGAGGCTTTATTGATGCTCCTGCCGGGATTTGAACCCGGGTCGCGGGGGTTATCCCTCGTGCGGGATTTTCGCACTGATGAAGGCCCCGTATGCTATCGGTACTAATTGCTTCATTCAAGCCTTGTTTGGCCGGACTACACTACAGGAGCTCTTTTTCTTATTTAATATTTTTTTATCCTATAAGAGCTTTTAAAAAAGTTATAAACTCTCTATAGACTATCTCTTTTTAATTAATTGTAAATTTTAAATTTTTCCATAATTAGATTTAGATGCAAAATAGTAAGATTTTTAACCTATTTCATAAAATTTTTAAATATTTTAATGCGGGAAGGGAGATTTGAACTCCCGAACCCCTACGGGACTGGATTCTAAGTCCAGCGCCTTTGGCCAAACTTGGCTATTCCCGCCAGGTAGTTCTTTAATTTTACCCTTAAAATAAATGTTAATATAAAAAATCATATAAAACTTAAATATTTTAATCCTTGCGATGCATTTTTATATAATTAGATAAAATTAAAAACAAAAATTATTTAAAGATAAATATTAAGAACATAAGTTCATGCTGAAATGTTTTTGTAATCATTTATTTGGTTTTTTTCATGAGTGTAAGAGAATCTTTGATCAAGCATTTAACTACAATTTTAAGGGCCTCACCAGGGACCATCTTGGTAATTTTATGTGATATGGATGGTTTGTCAATAGCAAAAATTGGAAGAAAGAGTGATATTGAGATTAATCCGAACCAAATAACTAGCTTGGCTTCAGCAGCGTTCTCTGCAAGTGAAGAAAATTGGGAAGATCTAAACATCAAGGACCAAGTCATTTCTTTTTCTTTTTTCGACAGCGTGTGCTTGATAACAATAAGGATAAATAACACGCTTTTAACAATTGTCCACGATTATCATAAAGAATGGCCCTTAGATGCTGATAACATTGCAAGTGCAATATATTTTCTAAAACAAAAGATAGGAGAATTTTTTGGACAAGCACCTGAATCTGAAAGAGAATTGGAAAATTTTTCAAATAAAATTCGTAGTGCAATATATTTGTTTGGAATGGGGACCGAAATTCAATTTACATCTTATGCACCAGAAAATTATGATAAAGCAAATATATTGCCAGCAATTAGTTATATTTTAAATTCTCTTCAAAATCCAATCTTTATTCGATATAGTTTGGTAAATCCTTCAGGGTTAACGATTGACGCTCGAGAGGTAAGTGGTCAAAATTTGCCCATTTCAGTAGAAGCATTTTCTGCAAATGCAAATGTGGCTTTTCAAAAAATGAGAGAAGAATCTACTGGAAGTTCATTGGGAGATTTATTAAGTTATATTGCTATTTCGGGACAAGATCCTGAAAATTTTTATGGGATCATTACGTGTCATTCAGGTTATCTAAAATATTCCATAGAGGATGAGACTTCCGAATTAGAGAGTTTATCTTTCACCGGTCTTTTTTCTTTAGCATATGGGGGCATTCCTATTATATGTGAAGTAAGGAATATCATCTACTCCATCTTGCAAATTACAGGAGCTGAAAGAATAACTGAAAGCTTTATAAAATCAGTGAACGTATTAACGAGTCACAAATATGATTAGACATTTCTACTTAGAAAGCATTAAAGATAATAATGAGCGTGTTAAGTGAGAATAAAGTTAAGTTATATTGCATTTATTATGATGAATGTGATAGAAAGAAATGTACTGCTTATAAATTAAAAAAGCATGGCTTGATACAATTTATAGATAAAAATAGCACGATATTAAAAAAAGCCATTATTTTACACCCTTTTTCTCATAAAATGTTAACAATAAATGATAGAGAACAAATTAAAAAATATGGATTAATAGTCATTGATTGTTCATGGAAAAGAATTTTTGAAGAAAGAAAATTTTTCAAAGGAATAAATAGGAAATTACCTCCTCTAATAGCAGCTAATCCCATAAATTATGGAAAATGGGAAAAATTAAGTTCGGTTGAAGCCTTCGCGGCAGCATTATATATTACGCAATTTGAAGATTTAGCAGATTTTCTTCTTTCAAAATTTAATTGGGGCTCCTCTTTTAGAACTTTAAATGAAAAAAATTTTAAAAAATATTAAAATAAGATTTTTTTGATTTAAGTAGGTAAAAAAAGAAAAATTTAGACTTATTTTTCTTCTCCACTTTTTGAGAGACTGGAGGCTGCAATAACATCATCTATTTTCAAGATCATCGCAGCAACTTCTGTAGCAGATTGTATGGCTTGGGTTAAGACAGATAGCGGTTCTATCACGCCTAATTCAACCATATTTTCTACTTTTCCCGTATCTATGTTTATACCGTAAAATTGACCATTTTCTGCCTCATGTTTTGACCTTAACTCAACTAATAGATCAACTGGATTGTGTCCAGCATTTTCTATAAGTGTTCTGGGGATTATTTCCAATGCTTTAGCGTATTTCTCTATGGCTAATTGTTCACGCCCACCAACGGATTGTGCATAAGCCCTTAATCGTTTTGCTAACTCAATTTCAGCAGCACCTCCTCCAGGCAAGATGTAAGGAACTTCAATAGCGGCTTTTACTACTGAAAGAGCATCTTTTATCATTCGTTCTGCTTCATCGACCACATGTTCAATTCCAGCACGGATTAAAATGCTAACTGCCTTTGGATCAGCACATTCTGATACAAAAATCATGTTATCCTCGCCGATTTTCTTTTCTTCAACCTTACCTGCCTTTCCAAGGTCATTGCTAGTAATTTCAAACAGGTTATTGATAATTCTTGCATTCGTGGCTCTTGATAACTTTTCCATGTCAGACTTTTTGACGCGCCTGACTGTTAAAATGTTATTTTGAGCCAAGAAATTCTGCGCTTTATCATCAACGCCTTTTTGGCAGAAAACTACATTTGCACCTATTTCTTTTAACTTGTCTACTTTCTTTTTAAGCATATTGGCTTCTTCTTCAAGAAATTTATTTATCTGATCGGGTGTTTGAACTCTAATTTCAGCATCAAATTCTGTTTTTTCGATTTCTAAAGAAGAATTTATCAACGCAATTTTAGCATCTTTAATGATTTTTGGCATCATTGGATGTACTACTTCCTTATCAATGATCATTCCATCGATTATCGTGGTATCTAATAAGCTCTTGCCTTCTTTCTTAATGATTTGAATTTGATCCAAATCGATAACTATATGATCTCCCCTTTGTTCTTTGATTTGACTAACTGCTTTAACTGCGATTTGGGCAAAATGATTCTTTACTCCAGC
Organism: uncultured archaeon; assembly: GCA_964538145.1. Lineage (GTDB taxonomy): Archaea > Asgardarchaeota > Lokiarchaeia > Sigyniarchaeales > SOKP01 > SOKP01. The sequence goes on along the minus strand of CAZIEC010000016.1, from coordinate 3,499 downwards.
TACCAATTTACTATTCATCGAGGTTTCAGCAACTTTCATAAGAGTTTCTGTATCATTTGGATTAATCTTTTTTGCCATTTCTTTGAGGATTTCTTTACTCTTAACTAACGCTTTTCTATATCCTTTAAAGATAACTGTAGGGTGAACCGATTGTTCCATTAAATCTTCTGCTAAATTAAGTAATTCTCCAGCGATAATGACACTTGTAGTTGTTCCATCGCCTACCTTGTCATCTTGGGTTTTAGCAACCTCTACAATCATTTTTGCAGCAGGATGTTCTACATCTATGGTATCTAAAATCGTAGCTCCATCATTTGTTATCGTTACATCACCAAGCGAATCTACGAGCATTTTATCCATTCCTTTAGGTCCTAAAGTTGTTCTGACGGCTTCTGCTACTGCTTTAGCCGCAGCAATATTATTTTTTTGGGCATCTTTTCCTTGTTTTCTTTCTGTACCCTCTTTTAATATGAGTATAGGAACTCCAGATAATTGTGCCATATTTTCATCACTTTATTTTTTTAATTATTTTTTTTTTATTGTATTTATATAGATCTCTAAGTCATAAAATTAAAAAAGTTTACGAAATTTTGTAAAGATATTAAGCATTTACAAGTTTATCTATATTCAATAGATATCGAATTTTCTTAACTAGATAGACTATTAATTATATCTTTTCTTAGTTTTGTTCCTTTTTTTATATAGATAAGTCTATCTAAAACATCCAATAAATACTTACCTCTTTTACTATTTAATTCATTAATGTATCGCACGATCTCTCTGCGTGCAGGGCTTCCCTTCGTTCTCCTATTTTTGAGAACTGTATTTAAATCTTGAAAATCCTTTAAAAAATCATTTGATAAATTTAATTGAAATTTTAGATGTTTTGCCATAACATTTTTAATTTTTTTTAAATCTCTTAAACATTTTGGATCATTTTCATTTAAGATTAATGATGCGATAATTTTATGAGCAATTCTAAATGGAATATCATATTCATTGGATAAGTGTTCTGCTATATCAGGCGCAAGAATAAAGCTATTTTCTATGGCTCGTTTTAAGTTGTTTTTTTTAAGTTTGAGGGTCAATAAAGCAATTTTTAAAATTTCAATAATATTGAATGTTAGATCAAAAGATTCTTTTAAAATTGATTTTAAATCTTGAAAATCCCTGAAATAGCCTGTTGGGAGATTCTTAATAATTAAAGCACTTGCTTGATAATTTGATATTATTTTTGAACAGCGACTTCTAATAAGTTCTAACGCATCAGGGTTTTTCTTTTGAGGCATGATACTAGAAACAGAACATATTTGTTCATTTAAATCAATAAAATTAAATTCTTCCGAAGACCATAAAATTAAATCTTCAGCCATGCGTGAAATTTGTATTGCTAAATTAGATAAAAGAACGATTGGTTCTAAAATAAAATCTCTAGAACTTATTGCATCAATAGAATTTACAATGATGGAATTAAAACCTAATAATTCTGCAACTCTTTCTCTATTCAGGTTAAAAGTCGTTCCTCCAATTGCACACGCACCTAAAGGGCTTTTATTGATTCTTTTATAGCATTCACTTATTCTTTCTAATGTTCTTAAAAGTTGAGACGCATAATAAGTTAAGTAGTGAGAAAAAGTTCCTAATTGGGCCTTCTGGAGATGTGTATATAACGGAAAGTAAATATCTAAATATTTTTTTGATAAATTTAAAAGAACTCGCATTAATTCCAATATTTTAAAAGTTAAGTCATTTAATAAAGAACGAATTTTTAACCTCAAATCCAAAACAATTTGATCATTTCTGGATCGCCCTGTATGAATTTTTCCACCAATTTTTTCTCCAATGTCTTCAATAATTTTATTTTCGATTAAAGGATGTATATCTTCAAAATTACCACTCAACTTAATTTTTTTTTTTCGGAATTCTTGACGTAAATTTTCAAGAGATTTTAAAATCATTTTGATTTCATTTTTAGTTAATATTCCTTGTTCATACAACATTATATTATGAACCTCTGTTCCTACGATATCTTCATCTAATATCCAGAGATCTTCAAATATACAAGAGATAAAGTTCAATACTTTCTCATTTAATGGTATTTTTAATCGACTTCGATAAAGATTTTCTTTCATTTATCTCACTTTTAAAAAATGTGGAGTTTTTAAATTTCGTATAGAATTTTTTTTTGATGGACAATTATTTTTTTTATTGCAGCGTTATTTTATTAAGTTTAGTAATTTTACGTCATATTTTTATTAAAAAAAAAGTGAATGTGAAGGTTTTAAATCTATTTGTCTTATTCATAGTTATTTTCTCCTTAATCTTTTTGATTAAAGAAACCTTTTATTTTATATCATTAGATTTTAAGAAAATTTTAACTTCTTTTAATAATTATTTTTTTTTTATTGCCATTTTTAACTTTTCTATTTTCTTATTTTGCTTATCCATTTATTTATTAATTTTAAATATAACTGTTCTTGACATTAAAGAATTTAAATTTATCTCGCCTCCATTAAAGCAACGTAAATTAGGAGATATAAAAATTGGTAAAATTGTAGGTAAACATTTGATAAGAAAGCATTTTTTCTTATCATTAAAAGATTTAGAAAAACACATGTTCATATGTGGATCATCTGGAACTGGAAAAAGTACTTTTTTACAATATTTTCTAATAAATCTTCAAAAAAAACACGATATTCCATTTTTATTGGTTGAGTTTAAAGGAGAATATCATTTTCTTCAAGAAAAAATAAAAAATCTCCTTGTATTGTGGCCTGGTGAAAATTTTTCTATAAACCTTTTTGATCCAAAAGATGCAGATCCAATCATCCATGCCGAAAGGATTTTTGAGATCCTTAGAAGTGGTCAATTTTTAGATGAGAGCTCAGAATTTACGCCACAAATGGAAAAGGTGTTGATTGAAATAATTGTTGAAACTTGCAGTCATCCTGAAACAAGGAATTGGAAAGGTTTTGAGATGTGCTGTAAAAAATATTTAAAATTAAAACAAAATGAGATTCCAATGCTAAAACAAACATTAATAAGTGTAAAGAATAGAATTCGTAGATTTTCTGAAGGCCCCTTAAAAGCTATTTTTGATTCAAATAAAATCATAGATATTTCTGATATCTTTAATAGACACGTGATTTTAGATTTAAGTTCAATCATAAGGTTGGGGGGTGATAAAAAAGATGCCTTATTTTTTTTAAACATGATTTTAAAATTTTTATGGGATAAGAATCTCACTTTTGGTGCACGAAATTATGATGGAATTAAACATATTACAATAATAGAAGATGCGCAATACTTTGCTGGACAAGAATTACTAAGAAAATCAGCAATTACAACATATTTAGAAGATATTGCACTCTTACAAAGAGGTACAGGAGAATGCCTTATTACAATTGCAACAAGACCAAATATTAGTAAAGAAATTTTAGCTAATAATGGGATTGTCATAACTTTTAAAAATCATATTGAGAAGGACATCATGTGTGAA
>CAZIEC010000015.1:20747-27690 GCA_964538145.1 uncultured archaeon | reverse complement strand
ATTTAAGCGAACTTAAAAAATATGATACTTTAGTTCTTAATATGGACGGGTTAGAAACTCCTGATAAATTTAATGCCATTGAATATGAGCCTACTACTAAAACCAGACACTCAGAAGAAGTTATCGAAAAAATTATAAAAGCTGCAAAACAAGAAAATGTAAAAATAGGGCGTTTAGGCGGAGGTAAAAAAGAAAAATTAATTGGAAAACTTAGTGGGGGTTCAGATGCGGCAGCTTTTTCTAAAGCAGGAATTAAAGCGGGATTTCTAAACTCTGCTGACTGGAAAACGCGCTCTAGCTATTATCATCAAAGGTCAGATACACCAGATAAAATAAAAAATGGAACCTTGGAAAATGCGTTAAAAATATGCATTAGATTTATCATTAATGAATCAAATGTTTAAAAAAAGTTAATTTATTATATATAAAAGTTTAATAGATGATATAACATGTTAAATGAGGAATTATTATCATATCTGACTGAATTATTCGAAAATGATGATTTAAATCGCTTACCAAAAGAATTTGGGGGAAGTAAAATATTTTTCAAGCCTTTAATAGGAGTTGCTAAAGGTGATGATCCCATATTTTTAAAATATAAGGAAGTTGTGGGACCAGAACATTTGACACCTTTAGAATTATGGAATAAGAGTGTTAAAAACTCAATTAAAGATTCTGATTTAAGGGTTGTTTCAATTGTTTTTCCTTTTGACGAGATCATTAGAAGAAAAGGCCAAGAACCTTTGATTTTAAAAAATTTTAAATTACCAGCAGAAATATATTCCATTGCCAGAAATTATGCAAATGATTTCATTGAAGATACTTTAAGAAAATCAGCAGAATTCTTGAAATCAAAAGGTTATGATGCAATAGTAGGTGTCTTAAGTGAAGAATTTTCCTTAATAGTTAAAGGAAACTTTTATTCCACTTGGTCTGAACGCCACATGGCTTTTGCTGCAGGATTAGGTACATTTTCACTACACGAGGGTTTCATATCTGAAGTTGGCTGTAATATTCGATTAGGATCCTTTGTAACTAATGCCCCATTCAAAATTACTCCAAGAAGAAGTGATAATCCATATGGTAATTGTTTATATTATCATGACGGAACATGTAAGAAATGTATTGAAAAATGTCCTGCTAATGCCATAAGTGAAGAGGGTCATGATAAAATCAAGTGTAATAATTATCGTTTAAAAATTTCTCGCAGAATGGTTCCCAGATTAAAGCAATATCTAAAACCTTATACTAGAAGAATTAATTGGAAAATGATTGAACATTCCTTTCCAGTTGGGTGCGCTTTTTGTCAATTTGGTGTACCGTGCATGGATAAGAATCCAATAACAACTCAATAAAGTAGAGTTTCTTTCATATATCATATATAAATCATATATAAATCAAATATTTTTTTTGTCCTTGAATAATCTATTTAAACCACTTCAAAAAGATGGGATTTACTCCTAAATTTTAATATTTTCAATTTAAAGATTAAATTATGGCAATAAAATGAACCTTTTATATAATTAAATTATTAAAAAAATTTTTCATAAAATGGGATTAAAAATACCTTTATCAATCAGATCTATTACTATTTTTATATTTTTTACATTAGATTTCTTTAGTTCAAAAATTTGAGAAATGTAGAAATAATTTTTATTATTATTTTTCATGATTTTAGAAGCCAAATTCACAATTTCCTTCTCATCTAGTTTTAATTTTATTTTAATATTACTGCTGAGCTCTAATGGATAAAGAAGAGAAACTTTTAAATATTTCCTGAATAGATCCGTTATGCCTACAAACTTATTAGCTTCTCCTTTGAAATTTCTTAGCATGATACCATATTTCTCTTCAATTTTAAGGGCTAGTTTATTTAAGGACTCAATAAAAGCTTGAGATGGACTTTCAGTCATGATTAAAATAATTCTAAAACTCTTGAACTCAGTCATGATAACTTTGAGATTTTTATACTCTAATTTGATTGTTTGGGTTTCAGCGTCAGAGTTTGTTAGTTCTATTCCAAACGATTTGATTGCCGACAAAAATCCAGAGATTAGCGATGTATCTATGGGATCAGATGTAAAAATTTGATCATATATTGTTAAAGAAGACTTTTTATCTACTAGCATGAAATATTTTAGATTTAAAATGTCCCTCAAATAATTTAGAATGGCTTCTTTTTTAGCCCTTCTCTTCTTTACTAATTTCTTTGATACTATGATTGAGGTTATCATTATTCCTGTCGAACCAAAAATGAGAAATAAAATCAAGAGAAGATCTTCAGGACTTATTGAAAATGGCAAATTTACCATGAATTCTTGAGTAGCAATCCCTCCATCTGTATGGTTTGTCCAAAAAACTATAATTTTATAGGATCCTTCGAATGCATTTGTAGAGATATTATATTCAAATAAATTTTCATCAAGTGGTAAGAATTTTGTTATTATCATATCTTCAAATCCAAAAGGATCATAAATAATACAAGTGTATTGCCCTGGTAGAACTGGTTCGCTTAAAGTAAATCTAACTTTTTGTCCCGGACGATATTCTTCTTGTAAAACATTTAAACCAAAATTAATTAAATTAGAATGAGCTTGTATCTCCCATTTTGAATTATCGATTATTACATCATTTGTCAGTAAAATGATTCCCAAGGTTTTATTTATCTTAACTAAATTAGTAATGTTTTGTTGATTTCTAAATATACTAATATTAAACCATCTTTTTGGAAATTGTATTTTAAAGGTCTGATTTTCATAATATTTAGAGATATTTAAATAAAAATTCCAAAAATTAGAATGATCTGGTTCAATTTTTAGATTACCTATCAATTTTATCATTTTCGAAAGAGAAACGCTATAAGTTAAATTAAAAAATATTTTTTTTGAAATGTTATATTTAATTGGAAAAATCTGGGATTGTTGAGATATAGATAAATTAATATTAGTTAAGTTCAAAATACCAGTCCCTATTTTTGGCCCATTTTCTATGGGATAATGTTGATCTTTCACCTCTAAAGTCATATTGATATCTCGAGGGTTAAATATTTGATTTGTCCTCAGTATCAATTTATGCCTAAATGGAGAACCCTGACCTATCATGCTCCACACATCTTTTTCTAATTTGGCAGTATATAACTTAGTATTATTTGAATTTATTTCATTTAAAAACCAATTATAATTAGAATTATCATTAATTAAAAATCCTGAACCATTTAAAACAAGGAAATATTGGCCTTTTTTTAAGAGTATAGGTTCTGGAAACATTTGTTGATACCACATTGGAACATTAGAAATGTTTAATAATACTCGTGAGCCATATAAAGTAGAATTCGGAATATGATTTATTTTATCAAATCCATTTATCTGCACGTAGACATCACTAAATGAATTACCGTCAAGGTATCCATAAATGTATACTCCAAATAACTTAATATTTTTAGTAATATTCAGTTGAACGCCATAGCCATTAATTTTTTTATCAATTGATTTAAAACTATTCCCACCATCCTCTATTATAATTGTTTCTCTATCTAAAGAGATATTTTTAAAGAAAATATTTAATTCTGTCATATTCCAATCAGTAGAATATAATGAAAAATTAAAAGTATCAGTATTAAGTAATGTCCCATTATCTAATGCTTTCTCTTCTCCATTTAAAGTAATGGGAAATTCTATGGAATAACCTTCTGAAGAATTAAATGCTGTAGAAAATTTTACCATAAAGGTAAAACTAATAAAATTAATCATGAGAATTAAGAATAGGATAAATAATAGAGAAATTCTATTCTTTTGAAAATTTGACATTATTTATATTTGTATATTTAATTTTTATTGAAATTGATGATATAATCCCCATTTAAATCTATTAATATTACTTAAAAATGGTGTTAAAATCACAAATGATCCAATAAAAGTTTTAGTTTTTAATGAAAAAAATATTCTTAATTATAGCATTAACTACTTTTTTAAAAATTTATCGAAAACGAATAATATATTAAGATTGGTAAGATTTAATTAGAAAATTAAAGAAAAAATAAAAAAACTCTTAATAAAAAATGTCATTTTTATTGTTTTAATTTTTTCAACGCGTAAGCAAAATTTTTACCAAGTGTTTTAAACGTATTGATTCCTTCTTCATCATTTTCTACAGCTCCAATTGGACCACCAATCCCTAAATTCCAATAACTTGAACCAACCACGATCATTTCAGCTATTAGAAAGAAAAAATTCAAGCTAGAAAAGACATGATTTGCCCCAGCTCGTCGAACGGCTACTACAGCTGCACCAACTTTTCTTCTTAAAAGATTACCGCTTGCTCTGCAAACATAGCCGGCTCTTTCAATCAAAGCTTTCATGTTAGCAGACACATCTGAAAAATAGGTTGGAGAGCCTAAAATTATCCCATCTGCTTCAATCATTTTCTCGATGTAATCATTCATTTTATCTCCTTCAAGAACGCACTTGCCATCTTTATTTTTAGAACATTGCCCACAAGCAGTACAACCTTTTAAATTTTCATTTCCAATCCAAATGTATTCGCATTCTATACCTTCAGCTTCAAGTTCTTTCATTACATAATTCAAGCATATGTAAGTATTTCCATTTTTTCTCGGACTGCCATTAAATAAAACTACTTTCATTAATCTCACTATATTGGTCATTATATCATAAAATAATTAGAATATTACTATAGTAAAAAATTTGAGTAAATTTATCGTTAATTATTTTAAAAAGGTTGCTTTCATTTTTTCATAATATTTTGCATTTGGAAAATAACCCATGGTAAAAAGTAAACGACCAGAATTAATCGCTCCAATCCAAGATTGGAAAACGCTGAAATACGTACAAGATTTACCAGATGCCATCTATTTTGGAATTCAAAAATATAACATGAGAAAAAGAGCAAGAAATTTTAAAAAAAACCAATTAAAAGAAATTGTTAATTTTTGTCATGAAAAATATCCACCTATTAAGACTTATCTAGCAACAAATATATTAATTTACAATGATGAACTAAAAGATTTAAGGATTTTATTGACTGAAGCAAAAGAAGCTGGCATAGATGCCATTATTGCCCATGACCTTGCTACTATTAAATATTCTATAGATTTAGGAATAGATTTTCATATCTCAACTCAATGCAATGTTTCAAATATAGAAGCTGCAAGTTTTTATGAAAACCTTGGAGCTCAGCGTATTACGCTTGCAAGAGAATTATCGTTAAGCCAAATTAAAGAAATAAAAAATAGCTTAAAAGAAACCGAAATTGAGTGTTTTATACATGGCTCAATGTGCACGGCAATTTCAGGTCGGTGTTATTTGTCTGCAACAATCACTGGCTCTGAAAAATATTCTGCAAATAGAGGAAATTGTGTCCAACCTTGTAGAAGAACTTGGCGTGTAATGGATGATGAGAATAACGAGTTAATATATGATGGATTAATGTTTTTGAACGCTAAAGATCTTTGCATGATAGAGCATATTCCACTATTAATTGAAGCAAAAATCGACGCCTTTAAAATTGAAGGAAGAATGAAAGATCCATTATACGTTAGAACGGTTGTAAAATGTTATAGAGAAGCAATTGATTCTTATTTTGAGAATGATTATACGGAAGAAAAAATAAAGAACTGGATACGCGAGTTAAAACGAGTTTATAATCGAGGATTCCACACGGGTTTTTATTTTAAAAGACCGAGTGTTGAAGATATCGAATTTAATAAGAGAGGAAATGTTTCCCCTTATAGAAAAAATTATATTGGCAAAATTTTGAATTATAATCCAGTCAGTAAGACGGCAAATGTCCTTCTTGAAAACAATTCTTTATCAATAAAAAAAGGAGATACTATAATTATAGAAGGAGAAAATACATATAATGTAGAGATTTTTAATTTTGCCATTATTAAAGGCGAAAAATTTGAAAAAATTCCCATAAACAGCAGAAACAAATTAAAGATAATTAATCTAAGATTAGAAAAATGTGAACCTAATGATAAAATCTATTTATTCTCAAAATAATATATTCAAATATAAAAATTATGAAATTATTTTAATGAATTATATATATATTTAGTTGGTTTAGGATGGATTTTGCAGAAAAAAGAAAAAAAATGGTAGATCATTTAATAAAGCGGGGCATTTTAAAAAATCCTGATGTTATTGAAGCGATGCTGAAAGTTCCCAGGCATGAATTCGTGCCAGATGGGGCTCAAGACTCTGCTTATATAGATTCACCAGTTTCAATAGGACTAGGTCAGACAATTAGCGCCCCTCACATGAATGCAATGATGTGTCAATATTTAGAATTAAAAGAAGGAGATAAGATACTAGAAATAGGGACAGGGTCGGGATATCATGCTGCTTTATGTGCAGAAATCGTAGCTCCAGAAGGATCTGAAAAACCAGGTCATGTGTATACCATTGAGCGCCATGAAAAATTGGCAAACAGAGCTAGAGAAAAATTAATTGCTTTAGGATATAGTGATAGAGTTACTGTCATACATGGAGATGGAACTTTAGGGTATCCAGAAGCCGCACCATACGATAAAATATTAGTCACCGCTGCTTCACCTGAAAAGATTCCACCTCCATTAAAAGAGCAATTAAATGATGGAGGGATCTTGTGCATTCCAGCAGGTTCTAAACTATTTGGTCAGAATCTATATATTATTCGAAAGGTAGGTAAAGAATTCAAAATAAAAAAGATAATCGGAGTTAGATTTGTCCCTTTGATAGGCAAGTATGGTTTTGATTACGATTAAAATTATAATGTATTTTATGATGAAACATTAATTCACATGTTAGGATTTCATTATATATACTTATCTACAATTTCTTTAAATTTGTGATATTCAAGATATTTTTGAAAAGATTCTTCGTTTTTTATTTGATAAATAATTTCTTTTAAGCGATCTGCATTGCTTTCTTCTAATTTAAGGATA
>CAZIEC010000015.1:18857-20647 GCA_964538145.1 uncultured archaeon | reverse complement strand
TAGTTTTCTAATGAATTTTCAATCTGATTTAATTCTGCTTGAGTTTGCGCTATTTTTGCATGAGTTTTTGGATTATTAGAATTTATCACTAACGCTTTTTTCCATATATTTATTGCTTCTTCAAATTCTTCATATTCATAATAATTAGTGGCTATAACATCATAAATCTCATCGTCATTATGAGAAAGGTTCATTGCTTTTTCAAAATATAACGGAGTTTCATCAATATTTTCTAATTTTGAATAGCAATATAACCCGTATAATAACCACGTGTGAGCTTTTTCTGGTGAAATAACTTTTAATGCATTAAAAATAGCATCAAGCTCTATTGTTCTTATGTTATCAATTCCATATTTTAAGCGAGGAAAGACTATATTATTTAGCGTTAAATCAAATTGTTTCAAGAATTCTTGATTTTCAATAATATTTTTTGACAATTTCAAAAACAAATTACATCCAATCGTAAGAAAATTCAAATCTTTATTCAATGATAATTTTTTAATTAATTTCAATCTCTTAGGTCCTATTTTATTTGAGTTTGAAATAATTCTATTTAATTCTTCAGACTTTAATAAAAATATGGGGTCATTTAACCAAGCTTCTCCTATAAAGTATAAAACTTTTAAGAGCTCCTTTTTTGAAAATTCGTAAATCGGGGTTTCTGATAATTTAGAAAACAATAATTTTCTTAACATTAGTAATAGTTGTAATGCAATTTCAGCATTTGTTTCATTTTGTAATAAAATTTCTAACTCTGATTGAAAAGGACTCAATATTTTTTCATAATCATCATTATTTAAAGTAAGTAAAAGGGATATTGCAGTTTTTCTTTTCTCAATTTTATTAATTGATATGAATCTCTGTCCAAACTCACCAAAATCATCTGGGCCAACATCTCTGAGCATTTTGAACAAGATTGCACATAGAAATCGTAATTTTTGAAATTCAATCTGATCGATATAATCAAATAAATTTTCCAATAATTTCAAATCAACTCCTTTTAATAAGGCTGTTTTTAATTTTCGTTCAATTTTTTTTGGAAGGTTTTCAAATAAGTAAACGTCCAAGATAAAATCCATGAAATCTTTAATTACATCTGAAGATTTCAAAATTAATTTTAACATTTTTAATTTGAGATTTAAAGGAAAATCATAGAATTTCAAGTCTTTCTTACGTTTGTCATCATAATAATCGTAATTAGGCAATAGAAATTTTAATGTATTTTTTTGTGGTTTGTTTATATAAAAAGATGGCAAATTCGCTGAAAAGATATAGATCACGTTTATTTTATCTTCATAATTCGGACTATTAAGAAATATTTTTTCCAATAAAGTATAATACAAGTCATGTAATGGCCCCATGGTTGAAATTAAACTTATGGGAGATAAGACTTTCATAATAATAGTAGAATGTTCAGGAATTTTAGGGTCTAGTTTTGTCAAGAGATTTAATAGTTTTTTGGAAATTTCTGAATTAATTTTAGGGATTTTACGATACTTTTTATATATTTTGTTGATTTCGTCAATATTCTCTGCTAATTTTGCTTCCTCTTGTATTTTTTGATAAGTGGAATAATCTATTTCATGGAGCAAATTTTTAATCATGGAAGTAATTAATTTACTAAAACCTTTTTGTTCTAAACTAACTATATCATTTGCAGTCAAATTTTCTAAATTATTTTCTATAAAATTCTGAATGATTGATATTTTATCATCTTTAATGAGGTTTTCAACAAAAGAAATCACTTTATTATTGTTGAAATCAATGCTATCTTGATGTGAAACCCATTC
>CAZIEC010000015.1:12899-18757 GCA_964538145.1 uncultured archaeon | reverse complement strand
TTTTTCATTTTGAGCTAATTCTCCTGGTACAATTTCAACTAAAGCCCTTAAAATCAACTGACTTTTTGGGAATGAATCGATAGTTTCAGAAATAACATTAATCTTATTTCTGAGAATGGGATTTTCAAATATTATTTTTAATAAAGGAATGAATAATTTCCAATCGAGTTGATATTTTTCTACATCTCTATAGCCAACTTCTAGCACTCTCCTAACATTTTCAGCTAAATCTAGTTGTACTGGATGAAAGTATTCTGTTAATTTTTGTATTAAAACATTACGGGTAGAATTAGCAGCGTTATTATAATTATCATTTTCTATGGATTCAATAATCATTCTAATCGTGTCGTTCCTCCGAAGATTTTTTGCAAAATACTCTAATATAACGGGCAATTCCTCTCCATTCCAATAACCTTTATCGTATTGTTCCCATTTGCCATAACCCATCTTAATTTCATTAGTCAAGTAATCTTCTTCAGCAAAAACATCACATATTATTTTAAAAGCGTCAAGACTCCATTTCCTTCGCACACTACGCGAGAGATTTTCAAAAGCTATTAGTGCATCTTGTCGTACATTTCCAATCACTCCTTTTATATTTTTCTCATGCGGTGGGATTGATTCTATACTTTTTATTCCTTTTGCTAAAATAGAAATGATGTATTCTAATTCTCTTTTATCCTTTGGCTCCCATTCTGATTGTGAAACTAAAATCCTAATTCCTGCCCAAGCAACCCAATCTGATTTTGAATAAAGTGCTTTATACCCCAATTCTAATAATGAATCAGGATTGTTTACTAATGGGGCATTACATAAAGCTTTATCATTAATAAAGTTAGTGTGTGTTCCATTCTTTATAATAGGCGTTATTTTATACAATATCCAAGCAAGAGAACCTCGATGGATTAGTTTAATATTTATGAATTTTGTATTCTTTAAACCATTCTTTATTTCTTGGATGATGAAATTTTGAATTCCTTCAGTATATCTTCTTTTAACATAAAAAATTAAAAAAATCGCCACAAATAGAACTAAGAAATCTGAAATGAACCCAAATGTGTTAAAGAAATATTCTTGACCTTCATTTAGGAAAGTTAATATTATTGTATTTTTAAAAAGTTCATTATTTAATAATGAACCATTCACATCAAAAATTTCCAGGAGGATTAATGATATAACACTAAATACACCATAAATGCTGTAAGCATAAGAAAACAATTCAAGTTTGGGTTGTTGGTCCCAATAATCCTCTTTAAAACCGCTCACTGTTAAATATATAAAAAATGGAAAACTAATGATTGATGGAATTGCTATTAAATTTAAAAATTCTGGAAAAAAAAGCCCAATAAAAAAACTACTTAGTGAATAAAGTACGGTTAAAAAACCTATAAAAGAGATGATCATATCTTTCCTAAATTCCTTAAAATATATTAAGGGACGAAAGGAATTATAAAGTCCTTTTCCTCCATAATAGCTAAAGATTAAAATTGGAATGAACAAAAAGGGTATTAGAAAAGAGACCACGAAATTGAATCCAAACAATATCAATAATAACCCGGGAAAGAGATATATTAAAAAATATAAAATCATCGTAGACAAAATAGGTAAAAATTTATTTCTTATTCCCAATATGCTTAATTTATCAATTAAAAGGCTACTCAATTTATTGAAGATTGCATGCTGAGGCTCATAAGGAGTTAATTTCCCCGAAAATAAATACAATTCTATAAATGGGAAAATTATTAAAAAAATAAAAAAGCTCAAGAAGATTAAATCTAATAAATTCGGAGGAGAGGGAACTATTCCAAGCATCCATAAAATTAATTCACTTGTAAAACCCCCAGCAATTCCCCCTGCTAAAATTAATAATGAAATGGATATTGCAGTCTTAAACGTCAAAACTCCTAATTCTTTTTTGAAGTAATTATTAAATATCCAAACCCAAAATAAAAAAACCCCTACAAGGAAACCTATAATAAAAGCGATTAGCATTAAATCAATCAACTCATCGATGATAATATTTTAAGAAATGATTAGTGAAAAAATCCACTAAATATTTTTTAATTATTTTTTTTGCTATAAATAATTTTTTTTAGAATGATTAATTCGTCAAGTAAAAGATAATTTTATTAAGAATTAGAAGAATTAATTAAGAAAATTAAAAATTAGAAGTAATTAAAAATAATTTTTTTTGTTTTTATTGAGGGTTGAGTTTTTCTCAATTAATTTCTGGCGAAGGGCATTTATTTTTTCATTTCTATAGATTCTTTCTTTTACATCTTTTTTAGATAGCATCCATCCGTTTCTTTTCTCGAAAACCGTATTTCGTCTAATTTTAAAACCCCTAATATTAATAATTGCTTAATTAGAATTTAACTTGACAATATTTAAAATTTATTTAAAAAATTAAATAATGAGAGGGTGCTACAAAAGTGTAAAAGAATTTTAAAAAAAGTTATTCTATAATTAATTTAATCGAAACATCTAGCTTGTCTCGCATTTTAAAGCAAGGTATGATATTAATTCCTTCAAAAATTTGTTTATATCCCTCATCGGTAAATGCATAAGCAATAATAGGAAATTTTAAAATTTTATCTGGTTTGATTTTGCTTGAAAATTCCATTTCTAATTTAAGGTCATAAGTTTTATCAAAAACTTTTATTTTTGAACATTGGAAAGATAAAGGATCTATTAATTGGCTATTTTCTTTTAAGTTTTCATTTATATCCTCGCAATGCCATGAAAAATCATCAGGATTTCCATTAAAAAAGAATGGTAAATCAATGCCCATGTAATATGAATTTAATTGTTTACCGGATTGGCTGGAATTTAATTCACATTTGACATTTAATTCAATACTTTTCTCACTTAAGGTTATTTTTTTCATTACTGAGCATTCTATAAGAGAATTTTCTTGTTTATCGATGATTGAACCCGATCCTTTTAGTTCAACAATGGCAGCTTCTAAATCTTTTTCCATTTTTAAAATACCAAATGATTGGTTAACAAAGCTTCCCATTTCTTGATATTTATCTGAGATTAATTGCTCTAAGGTGGTTTCAACATTAAATATTCTAATTCTAAACATTGACCTTCTATATCTATCGATATGTATTTCATTTGATTCAATTTTTTCTTTATCATGATATGCTTCTGGCCACCGTGTAAGCGTATTTAATAAATTATACGATTTTGGTTTGTAATCTAATTCAAAAATAGTACCTCCATCATCTGGATCTATATATAGATTAATTAAATCAGATTCAATTATAATTTCAGTTTTGCTATTCTTATTAAAATCCATCGGTGTTATGAAAATATAATTTTTAGCCTTCAGATTATATAAATCAGAAGAAATATTATCAATAATTCTTTCTGCATTTATTAAATGACTATAAACAGAAAATCGGAGAAATTGAAGGTAAATCCCTCCAAATAATCCATGCCAATAACAATCATTGCATTGCGCTTTATATATCTCATCCCAAGCTTCAATTATATAGTCTTTATATTTTCTTATCAAATTCTTTTCTTTTAATTGTTTTTCAACCGAAATGAGCTTATTTCTAACATGTAACATTTTTTTATGCATGTTATTTGATTCGGGATATTTTACCAAGAAATAGCGCCAAAAACCTCCTTTTAAAAACATATATTCATCTTGCCTTTGAGGATTCTTACGCAATTCTTCTCTTAAAGATTCAAATTTCTTTCTTATTGATGTTGGCAATACCCATTCTTCCATTTTATCATAACTAGCTGTTGGTAAATATATTAAACCCTTAGCAGGATGCTTTTCCATGTATTCTTTTAGTGTAATCGAGTTTATCCACTTGTTTTCTGTAATTCGCTTAAAAAATGTTGGAATAAATGGTTTGCCCTCATCACCCTCATGATGCCCTTCTCCATCCACGTAACATATTTGGTGAGTCGTCCCCCATACACCCATTTTCTCAGCATCGGATATGAGTAAAGCAATTCGATCCCCTTTATCATCTGCTATGGATTTTAAATATTCTATCGAATGCGTAGTAGGTTTCCAAGGTGTTAAATATCTTAAAGGTTCATTTATAGGAAATACTCGAAGGGTTTTTCCTTCATTCTCTGTATTGTATGAATATAAAGTATCTATTTCTTTAATTCCAGTAGATCTAAAATGATTGTCATCGACGATCACATATTTTAAGCCGCATTCATTTAAAAAAGAAGGATAATCGGGCTCCCATACCCTCTCTGAGAGCCAAGCACCAACGGGTTTCAATCCAAACTTTTCTTGAATTAAATTTGATAATTTAATAATTTGACTTATTTTATCCCGATGAGGGATTATTGCAAATATAGGTTCATAAAAACCGCCCCCAATTAGCTCTATTTGGCCTCTATTTGCCATTTTTTTTATTTTTTCAATTGTTTTGGGCTTATTTTTAATCAACCATTCCAATATATTTCCTGAAAAGTGTAAAGTAACTTTAACTTCCGGAAATTTAAAAATATTATCTATTAAGGGCTTATAAGACTTATTATAAGCATCTTCAATTACCCAATTAAAGTTATCAACTGGTTGATGAAAATGAAACACAATACCTAAATTTATTTTCATATTTTTCACTTTATTTACCATTTTTAATTTAAACATTTTTTATATTAATTCTTATGAAATAAAAATAAAGGGATATTTTTATGTATTAAAGATCATTTTGTTCATTGTATAATTCGAATCATTTTATTAAAAAAATAATTAAAATACTAAGTAATCTTAATAATATATTGGATTTTTATTAAAAAATTATTATTCTCAGTTTGTTATGAGCTTAATAAGAGCTAAATGTGCTTATAAACTAAAAATATTAGTCGTAGGAGGGCTTAACTCCGGAAAGACTACTTTTTGTTCAAAACTTTCGACTTATTCTTCTGGTAAAGTATTCCGGAAATCCATAGGAGTTGATATTTTTGTTATTGACACCTTTAAATCCGAGGATTGCATGATAACATATTCTTGTTGGAATGTTTCCCCTAAAAAAAGGTTTGAATTTTATAAATCGGCAATTTTTAGGGGTGCCGTTGCAGCCCTTGTTTTATTTGATTTAACTGATAATCAAAGTTTTATAGAAGCAGGAGAATGGATAAAATCAATAAAAGATTTTTTTGATGATATTCCAATCATTTTAATAGGTAATAAAGTAGACTTAAAAGAAAATAGGGTTATAGATTATGAAACTGCAGAAGAATTTGCTAAAAAAAATGAATTAATTGGATATATTGAAATTTCAGCAAAAGAAAATATTAATTTAGAGAATTCTCTCAAGATTTTAAATGAAATTGTCTATAGTCGGCTGAAAAAAAAGGAAAAAGAAGTTAAAAAGTTATCTGACAATGAAATAAAACAACAATTTAAGGATTTAAAGCTTAAGAATTAACAGTTTCCATAAGAACTCAATATATAAAAGCTAACCTATTTTAAACAAAAAATAAAAGGATAGAAGATTTTACTTCTATAAAATATTTAATCTTCAATAATTGGAATAAATAAGATGAATCATGTTTAATTCTTTTGAAAAAAATCTTTTTACTCAAATATTCAATACTAATGAATTTAAAGCGTGGTTGTTATCAAAAAGATGGTTTGGTGACAAGTCCACTTTAGGAAATCTAGCTTTTGAAATAATAATCAAATACTTTCAAAATATTTCTGAAAACATTATATTGACAATAATAGAAGTAAAAACTGAGGGTTATTCCAAAGAATACTTTTTTCCATTGATAATTTATGATAAGATTTATGATATTTTAGAGGATTACGAGAAAACAAGAGAGAATATTACGAATCTTATAGAAAAAACTTTCAGTAAGATGATAGT